>PXDI01000363.1 GCA_003565095.1 PVC group bacterium
ACAACTTTATCAATCGCCTGCAAACCGTTGATCCGTGCGTGACTCCCCGGCCTTTCGCGCGAACCATGAAAACGCCGGAACAGCGCCCGCTTGAGAATGTCATCCACCAGCGTACTTTTCCCGCTGCCGGATACCCCGGTAACACAGGTGAACAGACCGACCGGAAACCGCACATTGATTTTCTGTAAATTATTGGCCGCCGCGCCCATCACCGTGATCCACTGCCTGCCGGGGCGCTTACGCTTCATCGGCACATGAATTGAGGCCTTGCCGGCCAGAAAACGCCCGGTCAAAGATTTCGGATGCGCAATCAGATCCGGCACCGTCCCACTGAATATCACATTACCGCCATGCACCCCCGCCCCCGGGCCCAGATCAATCACCCAATCCGCCTGACGGATCATCTCTTCGTCATGTTCGACAATCACAACCGTATTCCCAATGTCGCGCAGATGCTTCAAAATGCTGATCAGCCGTTCATTGTCACGGGCATGCAAACCGATGGTCGGCTCATCCAGCACATACAAAACTCCGGTCAGCCCCGAGCCGATCTGGGTCGCCAACCTGATCCGCTGGCTTTCTCCACCCGACAAAGTGCCGCTCTCACGATCAAGGGTCAGGTAATCCAGCCCGGTATCACACAAAAAACCCAGCCTTTCCCTGATTTCTTTCAACACTTCGCCGACTATTTCAAGCTCGTGTGGACTCAACTCCAGCCCGGAGAAAAACGCGGCCGCTTTGCGTACCGGCATTCCGCAAACATCTGCGATCGAAAGACCGCTGATGGTACAGGCGAGCGCTTCCGGTTTGAGCCGTTTGCCATCACAATCCGGACAATGCTGCCGGCTCATATATGAACGCAAACGCTGAACCACAGACTCGCTGTCGGTATTTTCCAGCCGTCTTTGCAAATTAGGAATTATCCCTTCAAAAGATTTGTTTGTCTTGCGCCACGCACCGCCGCGCCAATAGCCGAATTGCACCTGCTCATCACCGGAACCGTAAAACAACAGCCGCCGCTGCCGGTCCGTCAGATCCTTAAACGGTTTGGCCATATCAATGCCGTAATGCTTGCAAACCGCGCGCAGCACATGCTTGTAGTAAATAATCAGGCGCCGCCCGCCCCGCCGCCAAACCGGCACAGCCCCTTCGTCCAGCGACAATGACGCATCCGGCACCAGCAGCTCCTCATCAAAAATCAGCTCTGTGCCGATACCTGAACAGCGCGGACAGGCTCCATAGGGGCTGTTAAACGAAAAACAGCGCGGCTTCAAGTCATCAAAACTGATGCCGCATTCAACACACGCATTCTTTTCGGAAAAAATTCTTTCTTCACCAGCCTTGGCATCTTCGCCCTGAATCACGGCCGCCATGATTCCCTGCCCCTGACGCAATGCGGTTTCAACCGAATCTGTCAGGCGTGATCGGATCTGCGGGGTGATAATCAGCCGGTCAACCACTGCATCGATACTGTGCATCCGGTGCCGGTCCAGTTCCGGAACACTGTCAACGTCCAGTATTTCACCATCCACCCGCAGGCGCACGAACCCCTGCCGTCGCAGACCTTCAAGAACATCCTCATGCCGGCCCTTGCGACCGCGCACTACCGGCGCAAGCAGCACCACTTTTGTGCGCTTCGGCAAAGCCGCCAACCGGTCAACAATCTCCTCGGCACTCTGGCGCCCCACCGGCTTACCGCATTTATAACAGTGCGCCTGACCGATACTCGCAAACAACAGGCGCAGATAGTCATGTATTTCCGTTGTCGTGGCCACAATCGAACGCGGATTCGATCCGGCCGTGCGCTGCTCGATTGCAATCGCCGGGGAAAGCCCCTCGATCGAATCAACATCCGGCTTCTGCAATTGATCCAGAAACTGCCGCGCATAGGCCGAAAGACTCTCAACATATCGACGCTGCCCTTCTGCATACAGCGTGTCAAAAGCTAACGAGGATTTTCCCGAGCCACTCAGTCCAGTTACCACCGTCAGACTGTTACGCGGAATGCTGACAGTTATATCCCGCAGATTGTGCTCCCGCGCACCATTGATTACTATATGTTCACTCTGCATTAGCCCGATACCCCTATGCGCAATCCATCATACGATAAAGCCACTCCGTCCGGCAATTCTGCCGCAGTTTCGGCATGGTCAAGTTCATGGCAGATATGCACCACGTATGACTGGCGCGCACCGATTTCTGCCAGTTTCCCCAAAGTCTCAGCCAATGTGTAATGGGTCGGATGCGGCCGCCGCCGCAGGCCGTCAAGAATCATCACATCCACCCCCTTCAGCAACGCGGTCACTTCCTCGCTCATCTGCTTGCAATCCGGCACATAACCGAGACTGCTTCCGTCCGCATCAATCCGAAAACCCAGGGTGTCACAAACCCCGTGCTCTACCGGCAGCGGTGTCACAGTAACCGGCCCGCCGCCGTCGCGACCCGGCAAAACTACGCTGCCGCTGATTTCGTGAATAACCACCCGCGGACGGAACACCCCCGGCACCGGATCCGGCCGCAGGGCATAAGCAAAAATATTACGCAACTGTGTGCATGTTTCGGCCGACGCCCACACCGGAATTTCCATCCGCTGCAAGGTATTAAAGCGGCGTATGTCGTCAAACCCGAAAAGGTGGTCGGCATGCGCGTGGGTAAAAAACACCGCATCAACCCGCTCTACGCCATGTTCAAGCACCTGTTCACGAAAATCCGGCGGTGTATCTATCACAATATGACAGCCGTTGGCCACAACATATAGACTGCTGCGACGGCGGCGGTTATGCCTGTCCACAGATCGGCATACCCCGCAATCACAACCGATTACCGGCACCCCGACAGATGTCCCTGTCCCCAAAAATACACAACTAATCATGCATACAATATAATCCCCCCGCCCCGCAAAAGCAAATACCTCTTTGCAGGCGAATGCCTTTATGGTAAGAATTATAACCATGAAGCATATTCTGCAACATATGCGCAGGCTTGTACTGCCGGCGATGCTGCTGTTATTTTCCGGTTGCGCGGAAACCCCCGAGCCGCTGCGCTTTGTTACAACCTTCGAGGAACATCATCCCGAATCATCTTCCACCGAGATCTCACAGCGCACCAGAATGAGCAGCCGCCTGCCAGGCGGCCAGGCGCATAGCTATCTGCTGAATGAGCAGTCATTCACCGTCCATGTGCCTGGAGCCTACCGCCCGCAAGGCCATTACGGCGTTCTGGTGTGGATGCCGCCTGATGACAACAATGTGAGCCTGCCGCCCGAATGGCAGCCGGCGCTGGATCGGCACAAACTGATAGCAGTCGTCCCCCACCCCGTCCAGGCCGCAGACCAGCGCAATCCGTTTCATCATGATATCCCGCTGGTGCTTGATGCCGTCCATAACATCAACCAGCAGTATTCCACCGATACTAACCGTATCTACATAGCCGGATTCTCCGGCAGCGCCATACCGGCCAGCTTAATTGCTTTCCATTTCCCGGATGTTTTTAACGGCGGCATTTTTATCGGTGAAGTCGGAACATGGACGGATGTTACGCGCAAAGCCATCAGCGGCAAAACCAGAACCTATCCGGCGGCATTTCTGCAACCGGGTATCAGATATTTCTATCAGACCCAACGCGACGGCCGGTATGTTATCATTGCCGGGGCGGACTCGCGCAACCGCAGGCGTCTGGAAACCGTTTACCGTGATTTTTTTCCCAGTAATCTGCGTCACTGTGCCTATATGGAAATACGCGGCATGGGTGATGAGATGCCTGACGCCGGCCGGCTTGAACGCGCTGTCCGCCGGCTGGAGTCACTCTGATTCACACAGTACGGTCAAGCACACCGGAAAACAGCAGCCACAAACACACCAGCACAAACAGCAACGCGGATATTACCGCGCAGATTGTGAAAACCGTTATACGCTGATCACGGATAAGTTCCGCAACACGTCCGCTAAGATGCTCCGCCTGGTCAACCGCCCGGCTGAGTAACGACACACCACGCTGAATGTCCCTGCCTCGTTGCATATCAATTAGATTCTCTCAGGTGTTTCTATCCCAAGTAACGCCAAACCATCCTGCAAAATCTGCGCGGTAACGGCGCACAACCTGATCCGGCTCTCACGCACTCCGGAATCCGCCTTCAAAAACGGTACGTTCTGGTAAAATGTGCTGTATTTCTGGGCGATCGCGTAAAGTCCATCGGCCAGCACACTTGGTTTGTACAGCAACGCCGCCCGGCGGACAATATCCGGATAACGCAAAAGCTGCAATACCAGCTCACGCTCAGCCGGATGGGTAATCATTATGCCGGCCGCCTGCAACCCGGCCTCCCCGAATTGTTGAACATACTTTTCTCTCACGCTGCATATCCGTGCGCAGGCATATTGCAGATACGGCGCGGAATTGCCATCCAGCGCCAGAGCCTTCTCCCAGGTAAAGGTAATCATCGTCTGCGGATTCTGGCTCAAATCAGCATATTTCACCGCCCCCAGCCCGACCGCGCGCGCCACCTCCCGCTGCTGCGCTTCCGGCATGTCCGGACTGCTTTCCTTCACAATCTTCAATGCGCGCGCTTCAGCCTCATCCAGCAGTGCTTCCAGCTTAATAACGTTACCCTGGCGGGTGGAAAAAGTTCCTTCCGGCAGCCGCATCAGACCAAACCACACATGCATCAGCGGTGTTTCACAACCCAGTTTGCGGCAGATCGAAAACACCTGCTTGAAATGCAACTGCTGCCGCTCGTCAGTAACATAAATAATACAGGCTGGACTGAATTCATCCTCACGGCTGAGAACGGTGGCAATATCACTGGTCGCATAGTTGAACCCGCCGTCACGCTTGCGCACAATACACAACGGCAACCCCTCCTCTTCCAGCATCACAACCCGCGCGCCCTCGCTCTCCACGGCCAGCCCCTCATGCTCAAGACGTTCCAACAACCCGGCCAGCTTGTCGCGATAATAGCTTTCACCACGGATCAGATCAAAACTGACCCCGAGCCGGCGGTAGACACGGTCAAACTCACCCAGGCTCAATTCAATAAACTTCTCCCACAAAGCCAGATTGTCCGGATCACCGGCCTGCAGCTTCACCAGCTCAGCGCGGCACTGCTCCATCCACGCCTCATCCTCACGCGTCTTTTCATAACTCTTAACATAAATACGCTCCAGTTCTTCAACCGGCGCACGCTGTAACGCTTCCTGATCGGCAAAATGGCGATACCCCATGATAATTATACCAAACTGGGTGCCCCAGTCTCCGATATGGTTGTCGGCTATAACCCGATACCCCAGCCGGCGGTACAGGCGGTCAAGCGCATTGCCGATGATTGTTGAACGGATATGACCGATATGCATCGGCTTGGCGATATTCGGACTGGAGTAGTCAATTACAACACACTGCCCCGCCCCGTCATCCGGCACCCCCATCCGCTCACCGCATACCATCTTTTCAAGAGATTCAATCAATCCGTCATCTTTCAAGCGGATATTAATAAAACCGGGACCGGCAATTTCAAGCGACGCCACCAGCGGATGCGCTCCGGCGGCCGCAATGACAGATGCCGCCACATCGCGCGGCGGCTTGCGCAGCCCCTTGGCAATGCCCATGGCTTCATTACACTGATAATCGCCAAAAGCCGGATTCGCCGCCTCCTGCACCGTTACCCGCGAAATATCCGCATCCGGAAGCGCTTTCACAAACGCTTCCTTCATCCATCCGCTCAAAATCTCACTAACCATCATATCTCCAATAATCAAATCACTTCAGTGCAAAAGACATGCTCTGCCACAACTTCAGAATAATCCAGCACATACTATCCACTTCCCCTGCAAATTCCACTTAAATCAAAAATTTATTGATTTGATGAACCCATCGCGTGCATTCTTCCGTCAGTCATAACACAGGAGAAATTACATGCAGTTTCCAAAGGATTTTATCTGGGGTGCCGCAGCGGCCAGTTACCAGATTGAAGGTGCCGCCGCTGAGGATGGGCGCGGACTGTGCGTCTGGGATATGTTCAGCCGCCAGCCCGGCAAAGTCTGGCGCAACCAGAACGGCGCAACCGCCTGTGACCACTACCACCGTTTTCGCGAGGATGTCGACCTGATGGCGGATCTGGGATTACAAGCCTACCGCTTCTCGGTTTCGTGGCCGCGGGTAATACCGGCCGGTACCGGCAGCATCAATCAGGCCGGGCTCGACTTCTATGACAAACTGGTTGATGCGCTGCTGGAAAAGAACATTCAACCATGGCTTACGCTGTTTCACTGGGACTATCCCTACGAACTTTACTGCCGCGGCGGCTGGCTGTCACCCGACAGTTCCGACTGGTTTGCCGATTATACCGCGGTTATGGTTGAACGCCTTTCCGACCGCGTACAACACTGGATCCCCCAGAATGAGCCGCAGTGCTTTCTGGGCCTCGGACATGTCACCGGCAATCATGCCCCCGGAATGAAAATGGGCACGGCGGAAGCCATGCTGGCCGTTCATAACTCCCTGCTGGCGCACGGCAAAGCCGTGCAGGTAATCCGCGCCAAAGCCGTTCTGCCGCCTGTGATCGGCACCGCACCGGCAGGAAAAGTCTGCATCCCGCGTACTGCATCAGCCGAAGATATAGCCGCTGCGCGACAGGCCACCTTCAGCAACACAACCAAAGATATCTACAGCAACTCCATCTTCACCGACCCGTTGATTCTGGGACACTATCCAGAAGACTGCATTCAGGTAATGGGTGCGGATATGCCGAAAGTGACCGAGCAGGATATGAGAACAATCTGTCAACCGCTCGATTTTTATGGCGTCAACCTCTATTTCGGGCATTGGGTTGAAGCAACAGAGCACGGCGGATGGCAACCGGCGGAGAGCGTCATCGGCCCGCCATTAACCACGATGGAATGGGAAGTGTCCCCGGCGGTGCTTTACTGGGGCGCCCGCTTTCTGCATGAACGCTACAAACTGCCGATCGTAATCACTGAAAACGGCATGGCGAATACCGACTGGATACATCTGGACGGCAAAGTGCACGACCCGCAAAGAATCGACTACCTGCATCGGCACCTGCGCGAATTCGCCCGGGCCTCCGCAGAAGGAATCCCCTGCCTTGGTTACATGCAATGGTCAATTATGGATAATTTCGAATGGGGCCACGGTTACAAACAGCGCTTCGGACTTATCTATGTTGACTATGAAACCGGCCGGCGCGTTCCGAAAGATTCATACTACTGGTACCGCAACGTCATCAAGACCAACGGCACGGAACTGTAGTAAGATAAGCCAAATCTTTAACAGAAGAGGCCACGGAAGCCATTCGTTCGGCTGTGCGCAAAGTTGCTGCAGACCATCAACATACAGTCCGTCCTTTAGCTATCGGGGATAAAAATCGCGTGATTATTAAACAGGCGGAGGCTCCGGCTCTGGTGAAAAAATAACAGTCAAGCTACAGACTCCAGCCACCCGCGATAACCGGCGGCCTGCTGCGGCACTGCTAAAGTAAAAAGTTCTGAACTTGCGGAAGCGGCGTGTATTCATTAGTCTGGAGCATTGTTGAACAGTAATGGACCGGGGCGACCGGCAACTTGGAAAAGATTTGCGGGGACAGTCGTGTTAAGAATGTTGAGAGTAAGGAATCTGGCGGTGGTGGATGATGCCATAGTTGAGTGGCAGCCGGGACTTAACAGCGTTACCGGAGAAACCGGCGCCGGCAAATCGGTCATCATCGGTGCGTTGAACCTGCTGCTGGGTGAACGCGCCGACCGTTCATTAATCCGTTCGGGCGCTGACTCCTGTAATGTCGAGGCGGTATTCGAACCACCTGATTGCGCAGCAGTCAACCGCCTGCTGGATGAAGCCGGCCTGCCGCTATGTGAAGACGGGCAACTGGTGATCCGGCGCAGCATCACCGCCGCCGGCAGCGGAAAAAACCACGTCAATGACAGTCCGGTAACTCTGCAACTTTTGAAAAATATCGGCGACCGCCTGGTAGATATGCACGGACCGCATGAACACCAGTCTTTGTTTTCACGCGTATTCCAGATGGCATGTCTCGATTCTTATGGACGGCACACATCCGTGCTGAATGATTACACCGCCGTATACCGCATGTGGCAGGATCTGCTGGCGCAACGCACTGAACTGGATGGGGACGGCGACGGTATTGAGCACGAGATGGCCTTATTAAGCGATCAGGTTGCGGAATTTGAACAGGCCGCGATCAGTGAGGCGGATCATGATATAGAGCGTGAACACGCCATTGCCGCCAATGCCCAGCGGGTAACTGAACTGGCGGACGGCATTTGTCGCGCGCTCGACGGCGAGGACGGCAGCGCTTTCTCCTGTATGGTCGGCGCACGAAAAATGCTGCACGAACTGGCCGGACTGACTGACGAAGCGCAGGAATGGGAAAACGAGGTTGCCGCGACTACGGAACAGGTGCGCGCCCTTGCGCAGGCGGTCGAGAGCATGGCACAGTCGATTGATCTTGATCCGGAACATCTGCACGCTGTTGAGGAGCGGATGAGCCTGATCTACCGCCTTAAACGCAAATACGGCGGATCGCTGGAAGCGGTTATGCAGGCACAGGAGCGCATAACCGAAAGGCTGAACCTGCTGCAGCACCGTAATGAGGAGATTGAACGGCTTGATACGGAAATAGCCGCAGCGCAGAAAGCGTTGCTGACAGCGGGGAAAGTGCTTGATCTTGCAAGACGCAAGGCTTCAAAGCAAATGGTCAAGGATGTTACCGCCCAATTGCGCGATCTGGGCTTCAGCCATGGAGCTTTCAGCATTGAGCTGACAGAAAGCGAGCCGGGGCCGGCAGGTATTAACGCCATTGAATTCGGCTTTGCGCCGAATGCCGGGGAACCGATGCGGCCGCTGCGGGCGATTGCCTCAAGCGGGGAGATTTCGCGGGTAATGCTGGCGTTGAAAACGATTCTGGCCGAACATGACAGTATCCCGGTATTGGTTTTTGACGAGATTGACGCGAATGTGGGCGGAGAAATGGGTACTGCGATCGGCCGCAAGCTGCGTACAATTGCGGAATGCCGGCAGGTACTGTGCATTACCCATCTGCCGCAGGTGGCGGTCAGCGGCGCAAATCACTATGTCGTGACCAAGAATGTAGACAAAGGCCGCACCTTCACGCGCATAACACCGGTTGAAGACGAAGCGCGTGTGCAGGAGATTGCACGCATGCTGACCGGCAGCAACGCCACCGCCACCACCCTGAAACATGCCAGGGAAATGCTCTCGGCCGGGCAGGCGGATTGAAACTGTAGAGCCCTGTTTGAGCAAGTATTAGCGAAGCTGATTTGTTGTTCAATACGGGCACTTGGCTCTATTGTTTTGTACCGTTTTCTGAATTATTCCGCTTGCCGACCAAGGTCGTCAAGCGGAGAGAAACGGAGTCCCCTTCACGTCCTGGACAACTACTCCAATTCAGCGCGGACGCGGGCGGCTTCCTCGTGCCGGCCGGCTTTTTCGAGCAGCTCCGCGGCGCGTTTCATCGCCGGCGGAACGATTTCCGGATCATCAAACAACAGCCCCACGCTCAAATACATCGAGATTGCGGTATCGTTTTCACCGAGCCTTTCAGCCAGTTCACCGAGCAGCAGATAGGCATTGGCGCGGATGCCGAGCATGGCTTCATCAGACGACCATTCGGCCGCCCGGCGCGCCCATTGGCGTGCTTCTTCAAATTTATCGTCAGCCGCCAGCAGACCGGCGAGCCGTAGTGCGGCTTCCGGCGCATAAACAGTAACGGCGCGCTCTTCCAGTGCCTTGCGGTATGCGGCGGCGGCCGCCTTGTCATCCCCC
>PXDI01000274.1 GCA_003565095.1 PVC group bacterium
CTCTTTCAACGATGTTCTGGTGACGCATGCGCAATTCGGTCTGCTGCACCTCTATGGCGCTTTTGCCGGACTGGAGCTGTTCAAGCTCATTGCGCCGGTTATCCAGCGCGGTTTCCTGGGCGTCAAGCTGAGTGGCGGCTTCGCTGCGTTTGGCGCGGGCGGTTTGCAATTGCTCGGCATTGGTGGTGATGGCGCTTTCGAATTCCTCAAGTTTTGCTGAATTCGCGGCAACTTCTTCACTTAGTTTCCGGATGGACGCCTCATATCCGTCGATCCCCTGACTGCGGCCGTCGAGCAGCGCAGTCAGCTCCTGCACGCGGTTTTCCTGCGCGGAAATCTGGTTGGCAATCATTTCTGTATTCTGTTTGACGGCGGCAAAATGAATGCGCCGTTCGGTCAGGTCATGATTGATCTGCGAGAAATCATCTTCAAGCTGTTGCAAACCGGTTTGATGGATGGATATTTGTTCGGTAGTCCCCTTGCGTAAAGCCGCAGTCTCGGCAATTCTGGCGGCAATGGAGCGCTTCTGCTCCATCCCTTCGCGGTTTTCATCTTCAAGCTGCTGCAGTTCCCATGTAACCGTCTCATGCCGTTCACGCGCCTGCTTTACCTCGCGCTCCAGCGCGGAAAACTCCCCTTCCTTGTTAGCCAGTGAGCGCTGAGCGCGGGTTAGGTCATCCCGCATGCTGCGCATTTCCTCTTCGATATTCTGCTGCTGCTGTTTGCATTCAGCAAAGCTGGTCTGACATGCCTGAATAGACGCTTTTATACCGTTAAGGCCGGCCTGCGCATCTGCCACGACATGTTTGCGCGAGAGCGGGTTTGAGATCCGGGTATCATCCATCCAGACTTCAAGCATTCCACGCGAATTCAGCACCAACCCGTCACGGGTTACAAAAGTTATTGAAGGATCGGCTTCATGCGGCCATTGGTCGGGACTGTCGAGAACAACAACATTGCCCAGCATGGCATTGGCGACGGGTTGCACTTCCGGCTTACAGGTTACCAGCTCGATTAACCGTTTGCCCGGCAGATTTTCCGGGATGAAAGTTTGAATACCGGAGGACGGCACGACCAGCCGTACGGGGCCTTTTTTTGCATGTCTGATTTTTTCCAGCATGGCAACCGCCGCTGCACGGTCGCTGACCACGAGGGCATCCATCCATGCGCGCATGGCGGCTTCAAGGGCACGCCGGTATTCCTGCGGAACATCAATGCTCTCGGCAAGCGGTCCGAGCAGCAGGGAGGAATCGATTTCCAGCGGATTACTGCTATCCAGCAACAGGCAGGCGCCGCCCGGGAAATCCTGCGCGGTTTCATCGTGATCCTGTAAAAGGTCGAGTTTGGCCTCAAATCCGGCCGCCTGTGACTGCAGCCGGGCCAGTTCCTCTTGTTTTTCGTGAAGATTGCGCAGCAGTTCGTTGCGGGCATTTTCTTTTGCCTGTAATTGTTCCTGGCGGTTGGCAACATCCGCGCGCACATCATCCAGAAACTGTGCCATTTCCTGCCGGCGCTTTTCGTGGTCCCCGGCCACTCTATGCAGTTGCTGCTGTTCGCTGGTAAGCCGTTCACGGCGTAAAACGGCCTCACGCTGCTGTTCTTCCATCTGCTGGTGATCGTTTTCAAGCCGGGTGGCTTCTCCGTCCAGCCGGACAGACTCTTCCCGTAGCTCCTTCAGCTTAGCCCGCAAGCCGGCGGTTTTTTCCAGATGCTCTTTATGCCGCGCTTCGGTCTGCTGCAATGAAGCGGTCGCTTCTTCAAATGTCTGTTGCAGTTTCTCTTTTTCCGCGATTGTGCCTGAAATGCGTGTTTTCAGTTCTTCAAGCTGGCGGATTGTTTCATCCCTTTCGCGGGTATCACGTTCTGAGAGTTCGCGATATTCCTGGATGCGTTCCTTATTCATCCGGATGACTTCGCGTGCCTGGTCAAAACGGCTTTGAAGCTGGAAGCCGGTTTCCTGAATGCCGGAAAGCGTTACATCCATTTCTTCAATGGCATGTCGCAGGTTATGGATGGACTTATCTTCTTCCTGAATGGCGGAGTGTTCTATTTCGATCTTTTCTGCCACCTGCGCCAGTTGTGTGGCATGTTGCTGCATCTGTTGGTTGATGGCTGTCAATTTGCGGCGGGTGGCCGATATTTCGAGTGATTTCAGTTCATTGCGCAGATCGGTATAGCGCCGGGCTTTGCCTGCCTGACGCTGCAACGAGCCAATCTGTCGTTTAACTTCCCTGATAACATCCGAGAGGCGTAAAAGATTTGCTTCGGTCTGATCAAGTTTGCGCAAGGCTTCTTTTTTATCGGACTTGAATTTTGTGATGCCGCTGGCTTCTTCAAAAATGGTACGGCGGTCTTCGGGGCGTGAGCTCAGGATGCGGTCAATGCGTCCCTGTTCCATGAACGAATATGAACTGGTACCGATGCCGGTATTCATGAACAGGCGGTGGATATCTTTGAGGCGGCAGGGGGTGCGGTTAAGGAAGTACTGGCCTTCGCCGGAGCGGAAGACGCGGCGGGTTACGGTGACTTCATGGTATTCGGTTTCGAGCAATCCGTCGCAATCAGAAAAAGTGATGCTGACTTCCGCCATGCCGAGCGGTTTGCGTTTATCCGTGCCGGAGAAAATAACATCTTCCATGCTGGAGCCGCGCATGGCTTTGGCGCTTTGTTCGCCAAGCACCCAGCGGATGGCGTCGGAAATGTTGCTTTTGCCGCAGCCGTTGGGGCCGACGATCGCGGTCAGTCCCGGTTCAAAAGCCATTCGGGTCTTTTCCGGAAAGCTCTTGAAGCCAATAATTTCCAAAGTTTTTAGATACACCCCAATCCTCCGCGGAAGTTGCTCACATAAAACAAAACCGGATACTTATAGCATCTTGCCGCATGCGGATCAATCATTAGTTCAGGCGCTGCCGAGGGAGAGGTCGCCGTGGATTTTGTAGGTGTGTCCGCAGCGGCTGACCTGCAGCTTCTGATCCGGGAATGTTGCGGGTAAGTGGGTGTTGAGCAGTTCGACGACACGCTGCTCAATTTCCTCCTGAACTTCCGGCGGGATTTTTGCGCGGGTGGCGATGCGGATTTCAACAATATAGCCACGGCCGAGTTTTGAGCCGAAGCCGGCCGAGAACGCCGCGCCGACATTGAAAAGACCGTCGCTTTCGCGGTTGGCGGTGGTGCCGTGCGGCGGCCGTGCCGGATGCAAAGGCCAGCGGTCGCCGTATTCGGCTTCCAATTCTTCGTCGATCAAATCGAATACCTGCTTGAGCTTTCGCTCCCATATTTGTACCTTGGGATGTCTCATAAGGGTAAAACTGCCAAGAATAGGCGTTCGCTGCAACAAAAAGTTGCAATCAGGATGGTAATGAAAGGGAAAACCGAATGAAACTGAGTTTCTATGGTGCAACGGGGAATGTGACCGGGTCGTGTTATTTGCTGGAGTCGGAGCATGCGAAAGTTGTAATTGACTGCGGGATGTTTCAGGAGCGTGATCTGTCGTCACGCAACTGGGCTGATTTTCCGTTTATTCCGGCGGATATTGATGCGGTTGTCTTGACGCATGCGCATCTGGATCATTGCGGGCGGCTGCCGCGTTTGTTTGCGCAGGGATTCAGCGGGCCGGTAATCTGCACAGCGGCCACGGCCGATGTAACTGAGATTATTCTGTATGATTCGGCCCGCTTGCAGGCGGAGGATGTGGCGTTCAAGCGCAAACGGCATAAACGTGAAGGCCGGGAGAGCCCGCATCCTTATGAACCGTTATATGGCGAAGAGGATGTTGACGCGACGGTGGCAAAGCTTTCGCGTGCAGAATATGATAAGCCGGTTGAGGTTGCCGGTGACATCTCTGTGACCTTTCGCGAAGCAGGCCACATTCTGGGTTCATCCAGTCCGGTGTTTAAGGTCGGAAAGGGCGAGGACGCCCGCAGAATCGTTTTCTCCGGCGATATCGGGCGCTGGACGGTTCCGTTGATACGGGATCCGGCATCAATCGAGCGGACGGACTATGTCGTAATGGAATCGACCTACGGCAACCGGGTGCATAAGCCCAATGCGGCGATTCCCGAGAATCTGGCCCGGATCATAAACCAGACTCACCGTGCCGGGGGGAAGGTTGTTGTTCCCAGCTTTGCCGTCGAGCGTGCGCAGGAACTGCTGTATCATATCAACGGTTTGCTGGAGGAAAAGCGCATCCCGCAGCTTCCGGTGTTTCTGGACAGTCCGATGGCTATCAGGGTGACTGATCTGTTCCGTAAGCATGCCGGACTGCTGGACGCGGCGGCGGCTGAAATGATTGCAGCCGGACGGCAGCCCTGTGAGTTTCCGGGACTTGAGCTGTGCCGGACGCGTGAGGAATCACAGGCGATAAATGAATTGGAAGGCCCGGCCATTATTATTGCCGGATCCGGCATGTGCACCGGCGGGCGTATCAAGCATCATTTATTGCGTTATATCAGCGGGCGTGAGAACACAATCATGTTTGTGGGATATCAGGCCAACGGAACTCTGGGGCGCCATATTGTCAACGGTGCGGAAACCGTGCGGATTTTTGGGTCGCAGTATAATGTTGATGCACGGGTCGAGAAGATAAACGGCTTTTCCGCCCATGCCGATCGCAATGAGCTGCTGCGCTGGCTCTCCGGCATGGATGAGGCACCCGAATGTGTTTTTGTAACCCATGGCGAGCCGGCGGCGTCAAAAGAATTTGCCAATATTCTCAACTGGCGCGACGGCTGGACGACCAAAGTGCCGGAATACGGCGAGACAGTGGAATTGCCGGCGGGATGAACCGAATTCTTTTACTTCCGGGCGAAATTAATGCAGGCGGGCGGGTTGTGTTGGACGACCGGCGTGCGGAGCATATTCGCAACGTTTTGAAAAGCATGCCGGGGGAGTCTTTGCGGATAGGCGTGGTTAATGGGCCGTTGGGTGTTGGTGTAATAGAAAAGAGTGGTGAAGACGGCGTGGAGCTTGCCTGCCGGTTTGAGGATGCGGTGCCGGAGCCGCCGCAGGTTGACCTGCTGCTGGCGGTGCCACGCCCCAAGGTATTGAAGCGCCTCTGGCGGTCGCTGGCGTGCATGGGGGTGCGGCGTATCATTCTGACCAACGCAGCGCGGGTTGAACGTGTTTATTTTGATACACATTGGCTGGATCGTGTTCATCGCGAGAAGCTGATGCTTGAGGGGCTTGAAACGGCCGGTGATACCTGGCTGCCGCAAGTTTCTGTCCATAAGCGTTTCCGCCCGCTGGTTGAGGATGAGTTGGACGGGTTGCTGGATACGGATACTTTGCGTTGTGTTGCCGAGGTTGGTGAAAATCCGCCGTTTTCAGAAGTTTTACGTCAAGCGGCAGAATCGCATGTCTGCATTGCCATCGGACCGGAAGGCGGATGGGTGCCATTTGAGCTGGAGTTGCTGCAGGTGCACGGATTTGTTCCGGTCTCGCTGGGCGGCCGCATATTGAGCAGTGATCTGGCGTGTATCAGTGCGTTGGCGCAGTGCTCTGGCGTGCACGCCGGGATTGGAAGGGGGAAGATTGTAGCCACATAGAACCCTGCTGCGGTCAAGCATCCGCAAGAATGCAGGTCGCATTTCGTGCGAAAATGACCTTCCGATTCCGGGCGCTTGCGGCGTCATCACAGGTGGTCGGCGGACGGAAAAATCCAAAGAAAGACCCTCAAAAGACAAACTGAGCCCATATAGAGCAAGATATGGTGGTTACCCAAATTCTTGCTCCAGTAGGGCTCGTCTCTTTATTTCCAGTGCCGTTTTTCTGAATTCTCTTGCTCGCCGACCAAGGTCAGCGAGCGTTATAAAGACAAAGCTTTCGAGAATTACTATAGATCGCATAGAAAACATAGAAATTGTTGTTTTTTTGAGTTCCTTGCGTTCTATGCGGTTAAATGATTTTTGATTAAGTATGGGGAGATCTGGCTTATTTCTGCGCGCGTTGGCGGACGGTCTCGAACATGAGGATAGTGGCGGCGGTGGCGACATTCAGAGAGTCCGCCTGACCCTGCATCGGAATCCGCAGGTGAATATCCGCCGCCTTGAGCCAGGCCGGGCTGAGTCCATACTGTTCGGTCCCCATGGCAATCGCCAGTGGCACAGTCAGGTTTGTGTCGGTATAAAGCTGTTCGGTGTGCGGTGTGGCGGCGGCGATCTGTATGCCGTTATTCCGCAGCCATTCAATACATGCGCCGCTTTCAATTTCGACAACCGGAACTGAAAAAACTGTTCCGATGCTGGCGCGGATGACGTTGGGGTTGTTGATATCGGTGCAGCGATCGCAAACGAGCACGCCGTTAATACCGGCAGCGTCGGCGGAACGCAGGATGGTGCCGAGGTTGCCGGGTTTTTCAACTGCTTCCGCCACCAGCAGAAACGGGGGATTGGTGAGTTTGATGTCATCCAGCGAATATTTTATATGGTTTGCCACGGCGAGAATGCCGTCGGGACGGTCACGATAGGAAAGGCGCCGGAAGACGTTTTCCGCGCATTCCAGGTGCTCAGCGCCCATGGCGACGGCATTGCGGATCAGTTCCGGTTCGTTATCCCCGAGAAAAAAGTCGCTGCAAGTGAAAATTTCACGGATCGGGAAGCGGTTATCGATGGCCCGGCGTGTTTCCCGGAAGCCTTCAATAATGGTCATGCCCAGTTTGTCGCGATGTGAGCGCTGGCGCAGCTTGACGGTTTGTTTTACACGCGGATTGGCTGTGCTGGTGATAAATTTTGCGGCTTCCATGGCTGCGTAATGTAATCCGGGCTATTGATGTCTTACCGTGGCCGTAGCGGTTGCTCCGCGTGAGTCCCCGGCGGTAACGGTCTGGTTGCCGGTGCTGGTGGTGGCACTGGTATAGGTTGTGGATGATCCGGATGTGCTGGAAAGGTTACCCCAGGTGGGATTACTTAATGACCATGAATAAGGCGATGATCCGCCGGAAACCGAGAAGCTTACTTGCTGGGTATTGGTTACGTTTGCGGACGAAGGCGAGATTGACAAAGTAGCGGCCGGCGGGCTGGGGCGCGCGTCAGGCCCGTAATGCACGATCAGGACTTCGGCGGTTTTGTGATAACCGCCGTTAGTGGAGGTTACGTCGGAATCGGTAAGGCGTGAGTGAACGGTAAGAACCTGGGTGGCAGTGTTGTTGGTTCCCGGATCATACAGGCTGGTATAGGTGGTGGTATCGCCTTCGGATGCCGAAAGTACGCCCCAATCGTTTTTTGTCGGATCGAGCGCCCATTCGTAGAGATAGCCGCCGCTGGCTTTGAAAGTGATTGATTCGCCTTTACTGATGCGGGCGGATGACGGTGAGATCCGGACCCTTTGCGCGGCTGATTCGGTTTCGCAGCCAAGTAAGCCGCATGCCAGCACAGCGGCAGTTGCGGCGAGATATAACATCCTCAATTTCATAGCCATTATTCTAGCACCATCCCCGGCGCTGTCAATAGCTGGATTTTCGTTGGACTTTCCTGAATGGCGCTAATACAATCATTTACCCACAGATTCTGCGGAGGAGCCGTTTTTATATTGAACCAAGTCTCTCTCCCGTCCGCTGACCTTCCGTCTTCGCGCTACGCCGCCACAACGATAGGATTTGTTCTTGCTGTCCGAACCGGTTTACGGCATGCTAAAGCGATGCTTTTATTTCTAATGAGATCAGGTGTTAGTCATGGGGTAGGCCGTAAGAAACCGATTTCTCGCCCGTAAAAAGTTGCTAGCGCGCGCGTCGGATTGAAACGCATCGTAAGTGTTTGCTTGCATTGGGCGTACCCGAAGAAAGTCTGCTGACGATGAGTCCGGACGAGATGCGTACCTTGTTGCAGCGTCTGAAATTGTTCGCTTCAAAATAACGTCGCTACGGGGTGGTGAGGTAAAAGGGGTGGCACCTGTTCGTCTGGCGTCACCCCTGTTTTATTGCAAGGAACGGTTCCAAGACGATCAGAGGGTCGAATACCGATGAAAATGATGTTTCGAATAAGTCGGGTATGGCAGGGGATGTTTTATTCCCTGGCGACAGTGACTTTATTGGTGTTTTCGTGTTGTAACCGTTCCAGTCACGAAATTGCGCAGTTATGCCACGATTTGGAAGAATTGACGGGGGATCATACGCGTATTGTCTGGGTGCAGGATACACATGAGCGTACGGATGTATTTGCTCGTGGTGCTCAACTACGGTTAATGGTGTTTGATTCTCGGGATGGACGTGGTGAACGAGTGGTTTTGCCGGGACCGGGAAATTTTGCCAAGCCCATGCTGTTGGACGATGGCGAAACGATCATATTTTCGAATTATGTTGATGGTCATGTGTATCGGGTCGACTGGGAAGGAACGGAAGTCGCTCGTCTTGTGAAAGGGCGTGCTCTGGAAGTCTGGCGCGACCGGCATGGTGTTGACTGGTTATTCGTGGGTACCGAGAGTGCGGAAGGGGGGGCTCCTGCGTATCACCGTGTTACGCGGCACCGTATCGACAATCCGTCGATATCGGAGCATGTCTGGGCAGGGCAGCCCGTTGGCGAGGATAGCTTTCAGGTGTCGGCAGATGGACGCGTCGCTGGCGGGAACTTCCCGTGGCCGGATTGTGGCATTATGCATATAATGAAGCAGCGGATTGAGCTTTTGGGGCGTGGCTGTTGGACATCGCTGGCTCCCGACAATTCGTATCGGTTCTGGATATTTGACGGAAGCCACCGCAATCTCATGATGCTCGATACGGTCTCTGGTGAAAGGACGACAATTCCTGTTTCACAAGCGCCCGGCATCAATGGCCATGAAGTGTATCATCCACGCTGGAGTAATGATCCTCGTATTATGGCTATGACCGGACCCTACAAAATCAGGCATGGGGGGAATAATATCCGGGGGGGCGGGGAAGATGTTGAAATTCATGTGGGACGTTTTTGCGAGGATTTTCAGGCTATCGAGGCGTGGGTGCAGGTAACATCGAATTTATATGCAAATTTTTATCCCGATGTGTGGGTGGCTCCGCGTGATGGAGATGTCATGCATTCCGGTCGCAGATATGATCGCGAAGATGGCATCATTATAAAAAGTTGGCCTGGCTCCAGCGACGGGCTACTATATCTGTGGGAGCATGGCGCGGCCCAGAATGAGGTTGTGAATCCCTTCACGGGCGCGCGTCAGATTTATCGCCCAGAAGCGCGCGCCTTAGCGCGTTATGGTTTAAATCACAGCATGTGGGTCGATAGGGGGTACTTTGCCGAGTCGAATGTACCTGATATTGGCGATACATTTTCATTGGAAGCAAGTGTGCATGATCGACACCACGAAGGTGTTCTCGTTGCAGTGGGAGAAGCCTTTTCTTTTGCTATTACGAACCAGCAGTGGGTTGCGCATATTGGTTTCGATACATTCATACTTGGTGATGTTTTGGATGCCCCTTTTGTCCACATTGTTTTGTGTGCTTCCCCAGATGTACTGACTCTTTATCAGAATGGTGTCCGTTTGCAGACGGTCGAACTTGATGAACCGCTGCATATACCCCAACAGAATGCCTTGTATTGGGGAGGGCATCCTGAAAGAGGGTCTGGGGGGCTGGGGCGGTTATCGCATTTGGCATTGTATGGGCGTGTATTGACAGAAGGGGAAATCGAACGCCATGCTGCTTATCTTGAGGCTAAATCGGCATCCAGAGAGTCTCCTGAGGTTGAGAATGTTCGCGGCGTTGTCAAGGTGGGCTCATCGATTCCAACGCCTGAAGATATTGCGCCTTACACCCGGGCATTGATTTTTCAGGA
>PXDI01000307.1 GCA_003565095.1 PVC group bacterium
AGGTTTCGGCACGGCTCCATTCACGACTGGCCAGATTGCGCGAGACCTCGCTTTGCCAGAGTTCGCGGCGTTTCTGAGCGGTAGTAATAATATCTACAAGGTTGGTTTTATGGTTAGCCTGTGCCCATTGCAGGGCGGAGAGGCTGTCGTTGGCGGGCAGAGCGGGATCGGCGCCCCATTCGACGAGGCGTTCGGTCATGGTTTCATGTCCTTGGCGCACGGCGATGTGCAGCGGGGTGAGTCCGCCGCGGGCAGTGGCATTCAGGTCGGCGCGGCGCTGCACCAGCACACTGCCGGTGCTGACAGCACCGGAGCGCGCGGCGGCATGCAGTGGGGTTATGCCTACATTGTTGGTGGCATTGGCGTCGGCGCGGGCACGCAGCAGCGCGGAGGCCATATCGGCATGATCAAGGAATGCGCATAGATGCAGTGGAAAGGTATTATTATCGGAAACCGGTAGATTCGCGGAAGCACGGTCTCTGCGCAGATGCGCCTGCAATGCATCAAAATCGCCGGAGCGGATTATTGCGGGTAATGGTGAAGGTTCAGGAGTCTGTTCAGCGGGAAGATAAGAGACGGCCAGCAGTACGGCGGCGAACGGCAGCGCGGGCGAAAACCTGCGTAAGCCCCCCCCCCTCAATGACTTATGTACTTTATTGCTTATCATCGCACAAACTCCGACACTTCACGCCCTAAACCCCTCTTGTTTATAAGGCATACTTATAGCGCTCACGTCCATCATTGCAAGGTTTTTTTCGAATAATTTGAACAACGCGTAAGATTATGAAGATCCTTATTGTAAAGAAATCTTCACCCGAAAAGCTTGAAAGCGACAATGAAGACGGGCATTATGCGGACAAAAGGAAACAATACATGGAAACATTGAAAATCAGACCGATGGATGAATGCCGCTTTGCGGTTGTCTCACTTGGGGAAATTATGTTGCGCCTGGATCCCGGCGAAGGCCGCATCCGCACCACGCGCGCCTTCCGCGCATGGGAAGGCGGCGGGGAATACAACGTGGCCCGCGGTATCCGCAGATGTTTTGGACTGCCGTCAGCAGTAGTGACCGCCTTCGCGGATAATGAGGTCGGACGCCTTATTGAGGATTTTATTCTGCAGGGAGGGGTTGATACCCGCTATATCCTCTGGCGCGACTATGACGGCATCGGCCGCACAGTCCGTAACGGACTGAATTTCACCGAACGCGGCTTCGGTGTGCGCGGCGCAGTCGGCTGCTCCGACCGCGGCAATACCGCCGCCGCACAATTGAAAAAAGGCGATATCGACTGGGACGCGGTTTTCGGCCGCGACGGTGCGCAATGGTTCCACACCGGCGGAATTTTTGCCGGTCTTTCGGAAACCACACCGGAGGTAGTCATCGAGGCCATGCAGGCGGCCCGCAAACACGGCACGATTATTTCATACGACCTCAACTACCGGCCGTCACTGTGGAAAGCCATCGGCGGACAGACCCGCGCACAGGAAGTTAACCGCGAAATTGCGCGCTATGTCGACGTAATGATCGGCAACGAAGAGGATTTTACCGCCAGCCTGGGTTTTGCGGTCGAAGGGGTAGACGAAAATCTTGAGAATCTTGAAACCGCTGGATTTCAGCACATGATCGAAACCGCCGTCAAGGAATTCCCCAATTTCAAAGTGGCAGCCACGACTTTACGCGGGGTGAAAACCGCCACCATTAACGACTGGGGGGCGATTTGCTGGGCAGAGGGTAAATTCCACGAAGCCATCCATCGTCCCGGGCTTGAAATTCTTGACCGCGTCGGCGGCGGGGACAGTTTTGCCTCAGGCTTGATCTACGGACTGGTGACAACCGGCGACCCCGCAAAAGCGGTCAACTACGGCGCCGCGCATGGCGCATTAGCCATGACCACCCCCGGCGACACATCGATGGCAACACTGGCCGAAGTTGAAAAATTAATGCGCGGCGGCAGCGCCCGCGTCGTGCGCTGACACCGCCCCCCCCGCTCGACGAGCTTGCTCGGCGAGCAAGAGAATTCTGAAAAACAACAGCTAAAAAAATATATGAGCCCGTATGGAGCAATATCTGTGTTAAACTCATAATATTGCTCCATACGGACTCTTTTTTGTTGTTTTTCAAGCTTTCTCGAAACCAATTATTGCGTCCGCCGACCAAGGTCAGCGGACGCGATGAAAACGCCCCTATCACAACAAAACCTTTGAGAACCGCTCTAGCGTGTGGCTGAACTGCCCCCATCCGTAACAGAATAAGCAAAGAGAACAACTCAAGGCAGATATCAGCATTCCAACACGTGTGATCAACCGCACAACCAGTGGCATGGGTTTTGCGTTTGGGGTCGGACGCGCAGCGGCCCTCAAAAACGGCTTTAAAGTTCGGGATGATAACAAGGAAGAACCGGTGGCATTGCATTAGTATGCATGCCACCTGTGATGACGCAGTTAGCGCCCGAAATCTAAAGCCGTTTTTGAGCCCCAAACGCAAAACATCACCAAAGCGAGAACACCACCAACTAACCACCCTAGCTAATGTGGCGCCAATGCTGCCGGTTCCTCCCGCGCGTCGTGCGCTGACAGCGCATTCAACGCCCCGGCCGTGAACACCAGCGGATACATCTGCTCCGCATACCACAGCCGGTCAAAATATAACCCGATCGACCCGGCGGAAAGCTGATCCCCGGCAACACGCTGCGCCAGCCATTGTGCACCGCGCTGCGCAGCAGCGCTTTCCCCCGCATCCGCCAGCGCCCATACCGCCATCGCCGTTTCCTCTACCGCCGCCGGCTTCACCTGCGCCTGCGGCCCCCAACCGCCGTCAGTCTGCTGCGCAAGCAAAAGATAATCGATCGCCCGCGCAAGCATTTCGCTTGAGCGCTCTTCCCCGGCCGCCAGCAATGACAATACCGCGCGCGCGGTCCCGTACACCAGATTACGCTCATCCGAACTCTGCTGGGTTCCAAACCAAAGCGGACTCCACCCGCCCTCCGTTGTCTGTGATCTATGCATATACCCCATCATACGCTTCATCGCCCGCCGCATTTTTCCATGCAGATCCTGCGGCACATCGTCCAGCCACTCCACAAACGCGTGGATTGCATGCGCGGTAATATCAGGACAGCTTCGATCAAACGGCAGCTTACCCCATCCTCGCGAAAAAGTCGGGATTCCGCCGTCACTGTTTTGAAGCCGCATGATCCATTCAATGCCGCGTGCCGCGGCCCGGGTGCTGTTTTCATCCACCATATCAAGTCTGCGCAGCGCCAGCAGCACCCCGCAGGTATCATCCGCATCCGGCATTGCCCCCGGTAAATCACTCCAGCCCCAGCCGCCGGGTGCGCCGAATGTTAGCGGATGCATCTCGTCATACTGCTGCCCCAGCAACCATTCACCAATCTTGCGGCGCTGCACTTCATCAGGAATACCCGGAACACCGGAATGGGTGAAAGCCTGCACCGACAAGACCGTTACCCACGTATCAAGGTTGGTATCAATCGGCCAGCTTCCATTGTCACGCTGATTCTTCACCAGAAAATCCGCCGCAAGCTGTACCACCCGGTGATCGCGGTGTCCGGCGGCAGCCAGACTCATTGCCACAAACCCCACCAGCGGCGCGGCCTCCTCAAAGCCGCCGTTTGCCGGCTGCATATGCTCAACAATCGTCAGCACACGTGAACGCAAACGCTCACGCAACCACCGCCGCAGCGCACAGCGGGAAGGACGTAAAGTATGCCGTGCCAGTCCCATGCCGATCAATGCCGGCAACGCATAACTGACAACCGTCAGCTTCAGAAAACGAAAAACCCTATGCGGCATGACAGCCAGCTCAAACGGCAGTTGTGGAACATACTGCCAAGCGTCAGCCTGTTCACCCAGATGGCCTGCCAGCGCGCACATGGTCAAAATCGGACATGCGAAAGTAAGGTCGCCGCCATAGCGCTGCCGGATACCGCGCTGGATATCCACCGGCGCATGATCGCCGAGAAATTTATCCAGCCAGGCGATCGCCCGTTCAACCGCGGGAGAATCATCCGACAACGACAATGCCGACCATGCCAGCAAGGTCGCGCTTAAATTACTCGGGCTTTCCGGCGAATCCCCCCAACCGCCATCCGGATTCTGATCCGCAATCAACCACTCCAATCCAGAGCGTACCTGTGAAGCATATTTCGCCGGATCAATCCGTGACAACGCAAACGTCGCCACCGCGGTGGCCACGGCACTGTCACTCAGCCCGCTGCGCCAATGCCCAACCGCAGCATCATACGAAGCCAGCAAATGTTGATTAATCAACCCGGTAAACCCGGGGTCGAACCCGGGTCGGAACCCGGGGTCGGACCACGTTAAGTTATTCATGCTCATATGTTTAGCACCACAAATGAATCCCCAACAGGCCTTAGATGCGATTTTGCCCTAGGCATAATTTACTCTAATATAGGTGCTGCTGATCAGAGAACAATCTTAAACACACTGTTTACCCCTGAAATCTGCTCCAACCTGATCTCTCCATCAATTTTCAATAACAGGCCCGTAGCGTCCCATAGGGCCGCCGGAAATGAGATGCACCCCAACAAAACCCGTTTGATTAATGGCTTTACATTCCGCAGAAAAACACGCTTTATGACCATTTACCAGTTAGGTTTTTTAAAGAGCTGTTTAAAACACTTTATGATCAACACAAACTGCTCAATAACATGTTCGACAACAAGGTGAAAGAGAAAGATTGATGAGGAATGAAAAGTGTAACGTAAAATGCCGCCTATCGCGCTTAACCAACCCTAAACAAACGAAATAAACAACTGATGAAAAAAAGCAACACGACAGAGATCATGAGCAAACCTGCATACGAACGCGCGATCGCCGAAACGCGGGACGAACGCATGACATGGTGGCGCAACGCCCGCTTTGGAATGTTTGTCCACTATGGTCTATACTCCCTGCCGGCACGGAATGAATGGGCAATGGCTTTGGAAAATTATCCTGTTGAAGAGTATGAAAAATTAGCCGATCAATTCAAACCCAAGCCCGGTGCCCCGCGCGAGTGGGCTGCCCTGGCCAAACAAGCCGGCATGAAATACATCGTACTCACCACCCGCCACCACGAGGGCTTCAGTCTTTGGGACTCCAAAGCCAATCCTTATAACTCCGTAGTTTACGGACCCAAACGCGATATCGTGAAAGAGTTCGTGGAAGCCTGCCGGGAATACGATCTCAAAATCGGTTTTTACTCTTCGCTTATGGACTGGCATCACCCGGACGGGTGGAAATGCGCCTTTGATTCCGCGGCCCGGGCACGCTTTTGTGCCTACATCCAAAGCTTGAATGAAGAGTTACTCACCAATTATGGAAAAATCGACATTCTTTGGTACGATGTCCCCCGCCCCATGGAAAGCTGGGAAGGATGGAATTCGCTCGAACGGAATCAAAGGCTAAGGCAACTTCAGCCTCATATTTTAATCAACAATCGGAGCCGTCTGGATGAGGATTTTGGAACCCCGGAGGAGCACATGACGGCCTCGAGCCGGGACTGGGAGGCCTGTATGACCTTTAACGGCCTCAGTTGGGGATACATGGATTCGGACCAGGTACTCCCTTACAGCTACAACGCCCAGCGTATCATCAAGATGCTCAACACCGCCACCGCCGGGGGCGGCAACCTGCTGCTTAATATTGGACCCACGCCGGACGGGTCGGTGCCCCCGGAAGCCGTCGGGCCACTCACCACCGTGGGTAAGTGGCTCAGCGAAAACGGCAAGGCTGTTTACGGAAAGAAACCAAAACCCGAAAGCCAGTTCAACCATGGTCTGTGCAGTGCCTCCCATGAAAACAACAAGCTCTATTTGTGGAACTGGATCTGGCCCCAAAATGGCGAGATGGTAATCGGCGGCTTTAAGACAAAGGTGTTGAGCATCACGCTGCTGAAGGACGGGACCCCCATCGCTTTTGAACAGCAGGGCCATCGCATCCGGCTGAAGAATCTCCCCGTGAAGACACCTGACGAACACGCGGGCATCGCCGTTCTGGAGCTGGTCTTTGAGGCGCTGCCGAAATACCGTTTTGTCTCCGATTTTCCGCATTTCCATCAAGGGGAGGTCTTTAAATGAGGACCCGGGGGCCATTCTCTACATCCCGTACTTAATGGGCTGATGGAGATCGGAAGGTGATATAAGCATAATTTTCTGCAAGAATGAATAACAATGACATCCAGCCTGATTATTCATGAAAAGAGAATTTAACCATAGATCAGGCTAAATGCCAGATCAGGGTACTGTCAAAAGTTTTATGAAAAGTATGAAAACGAGATTGGCGTAATTTTGAGCTATGGGTAGGGCAACGGAGGGATTGGGATTAGGCGTTAGGGATTAGGCGTTAGGCGTTAGGGAGAAGGCGTTAGGCGTTAGGCGTTAGGCGTTAGGGAGAAGAACAATGTGAAGGAGTTGATGGTGTACATCAAGGCATACCGGGGCGGATATGGAGTTCTGCGGCTATCTCAGCACGGAAATGCACGCACAGCTCACGTCCCTAAACGCAGAGGCCGGCAAGATGCTGCGATCAATGCATGAACATCCGGAGAAGTTCCTAACGACTAGCGCCTAACTCCTGGGGGAGAAAAACCAATGAGCTCCAAGTACTTGATGAAACGACGATTAGCCCCAAGACTGGGGCGCAATTATTGACAGAACGCAGATCAGCTAAAGGAGACATGCTATGAAAAGATTGCTTTGGGATGATCGGGGAAGGTTGCTGTTGCTTGCGTTATTGCTGTGCGGACAAAATGCCGTCAGCGGCAATGACGCACTTTTCAACATCGAACAGGCCTTAGATGAAATAAGGGCTGAGCAAGGGCAGGTTGAGGCGGCACTGCGCATTATCGGCGAAAAGCTGCCGGCCGGCACGGATGCCGATCTGGATGCCGCGCGCGCTGAGGAGAATGCCGCACGCACGCAACTCGAGGGACTGTTCGCTGCCGCCGGTCTGCCGGAAATTGAACAACGGCTGCAGGCGGCGCTGGATGAGCGTAATGAAGTCATTATCAGCTTTCTCAAGAACGACGCTGTCTGGCAACATATCGAAGCACGCCCGGCAGAAACAGCCGCGGAGCTGGCTAAACTTGAAGCGAAAAAAAACCTTCAGCCGGATCAATGGCTGCGTCTGGGGCAGTTACGGCATGAACAGCACCGGCTGGAGCGGGCCGCCGAACATGTTCTGGGCACACACAGCCTATGGCGGCATGCGCCGGGCGTGGGAGACCTAAACTCCGCCGCATGGGAAATTATTCTCCAGGAGCAACGGCCGGCACGCGGCACTATCGATGATTTACGCGAACATGAACGCCGCCTGCAGCAGGCGGAACGCGCTTTGCGCGAACACCAGTCACGGGCGGCCGCGGCGCACCCTTCGGCCGCATGGGCGGTTGCCAGGCTGGATGAATTAACAGCACAGCGCTCCCAACTTGAAAAAGAGCAGGATGAACTGTATGCCGCCGTTCTCGGACGCGGACCGCAGTGGCAGCATGAAATTGAAGTGCCGCGCGGACCGGACCGCCGCGGACGCGATAGAAATCCGGGAAAAGTATCGCTCTGGCTGCCGCCGGATACTCCGGTTGTCCGCGGCATAATTCTGTGTGATCATATCGTCATCGGTTCACGCCTTGCACGCGACCGCCGCATCCGCTACACCGCTGCAAAACACGGTTTGGCCATTGTTATGCAGTTTGACAGTACTTTCACCGAGGAGAACGCCATTGAAACAATGCAGGGGTATCTGAAGTCCCTTGCAGAGAAATCCGGACACCCCGAACTGGAGCGCATTCCGCTGCTGACTGTTGGACATTCCACCGGCGGTATTTTTGCCCGCAATGTGGCCTATCTGCAACCCGACCGCGTGCTGGGTATAATCCATATCAAGAGCGGCAATATGCATCAGCATATTCCCCCGCAGAATTCAACTCTGGCAGGGGTGCCTTTTCTGGCAATTAATGGCGAACTGGAAGATTGCGGCCCCGAAGGGGGCGGCAACCGCGGCATACGTGCTGAATACAATCATCAGACTCAATGGGTAATGATCAGGGAGCAGATGCTGCGTCGGCGGCGAGAGGATGAAAATAACCTGATGAGCCTGCTGGTGCATCCCGGCGGTGGTCACAGTGACTGGCGGGGCGATCTTACACAATACTGCGCGCGCTTTATTCATCACGCAGTATTGCAACGCATGGGGCCGCCGGCTGACGGTTCAGAGAAAGAAGTGCGCTGTAAACACGTGTCCGTTGACAGCGGCTGGTTAAGCGATGCGGATCTCAAGGGACCGCGCCACCCGCCGGCACCATATGCGGAATATACCGGTGACAAAGCTGATGCGTTCTGGCATTTCAATGAGGAACTGGCACAACGGGCCGTTGAAATCCATTCCTCGTCACTGCTGCCGGATCCCAGCCGTCACTTTCCTGTAGCAAACGACTGGCCCGGCGGACGATAGATATTGCCGGGGAAACAGCGCATATGACACTTTCCCCCCGCACTAAAATGTTTACACCGCGTATTATAACGAAGTGTACTCAATGCAGTCAGGGTATCGTCTGGCATTCCGGACAGAAGTGCGTGCCGCGCTGGGCAACCACCGTACGCTGCAGGATTCCGCCGCAGCGCTCGCATGGCAGCCCTTTGCGGCCGTAAGCTTTCAGCCGCGGCAGATTACGCCCCGGACGGCCTTCCAGTCCGTAGAAATTGGTGCGCCCGGAACCCAGTGATGTACCCCCTGCCCCGATTGCGCGCCGCAATACTTTGCGAATGGCCTTGCGCAGTTCATTAATCTCCGCATCTTTCAGAGAATCAGCCGGCCGCAAAGGGTGCAGCCCGGCAGCCCACAACGCCTCGTCAACATAGATGTTGCCGAGTCCCGCCACACCTGACTGATTCAGCAATAACGGCTTTAGCGCACCTTTACGTCCGCGCAACGCACGCCGGAGTGCCGCCGCGGTAAATGCCGGTGTCAGCGGTTCCGGCCCGAGGTTCAGCAACGGGGATTCGGCACCGCTCACAAGCTGCCAGCGGCCAAATTTGCGCGGATCATAAAACCGCAGTTCACGCCCGTCTTCCAGCAGCAGCCGCACACGTAAATACGGCTCATCCGCCGCAGCATGCGGAGCAATTCCAAGCCGTCCGCTCATACGCAGGTGTATCAGCAACTGCAGCCCGCCCGACAGTTCAAGCACAATGTATTTGCCGCGGCGGCTGACAGCTTCAATCCGGCAACCTTCCACTGCCTGCCAGCCTATTCCGTGCGGCGGCTGCAGCGTCTTCGGCCACAATGCCGCCACGGAACAAATCCGGCATCCGGCAAGTCCCGCCGCTGCAAGATCACGCACCACTGTCTCCACTTCGGGCAATTCCGGCATATATTCACCTTTAATAAAAATGTAACATTAGCCATCCGTTCCCGCCCCGTCAAGCGGCCAGCTCGGGCGCATCTGCGATTAGGTGCAAATACTTTATAGTTCAGCAGAATACGCCGCCCACAGAGGAGGACAGGAACCCACGGATGGCAGGAGGAAGAGAAGAGGGAGATTTGCGTGTACGAGTATGTGTACGAGTACGGTAAGAGCATTCGGACCGGAAGCCCCTTACTCTTACACGTACTCTTACACTCGGATCTCTTGACCCATGTGCGGAGAGCACGTTATCGCCGCTGGGG
>PXDI01000174.1 GCA_003565095.1 PVC group bacterium
GTCGCCCGGCGGGAGCGGCACCGGCGGCACCCGTTGCTCCGGTTGCGCGACCCGCGCGGCAGATGCGGGAAAGAGCGGTGGCGCAGACTGATCATATGCTGCTTTCAAAACTTGTGCAGATGACTAAGGACAGTGCACTGCGGCCGGTGACCATGCCGCTGTCCTTAACCGCTGTGCAGGTCAATCTGATCGGTGCCGCCGATAACGGTTTGTTGACGTTTTCTCCGGCCACCGGTGATGCCGCGATGACTGCAAGGTTCAATTTTGACCGCCTTTCGCCGATGGATAAAGCTAATCTGGCTATTTTGGTGACGACGCATGAGCCTGATAACAAGGGTGCTAAAGGGCTTGCGGGGGTTTTTCTGGAGGCGGCCGGGCTTACTGTCCAGGCGGATGCTTTCTTTGAGCAGGCGGGGGATTTTGTGAAAAGCGAGTTTGATAAGTTTTTTATTGCGCAATGACAACCCGCCGGCATAGTGCTATTGCAGGGACTTCCTGCGGTGATCTGATTATTGCCGTCAGTCTGGTTCCGGCCTATTTCCGGGATATTATCAGAGGTGCCGCGGAGTTTGCGCACCGGGCCGGCTGGACAGTGGTGTTTTCAGATGATACGGGGTTGGGCGAGACGCTGAAAAGAAGCCGGCCGGTGGGGGCGATTGTTTCTGACGGAGACAGTGAGACCATAAACATTCTCAGGACGCACGGGGTTTATGGGGTTTGCATATCAAGCGCTCATGATTTCAGGGGGATTCCGCGTGTCCTGGCTGACGATGTTGCGATGGGTCGTCAGGCGGCGGAGTTTTTTTTACAACGCGGATACCGTAAGCTGGGTTGTGTCGGCCGTCCGGACCGCTGGTTTGCCTGGCTGCGCTGCAAGGGGTTTTCCGAGACGGTTAAAGCGGCTGGATTGAAATGTGCCGAGTTTCCGGCGTTGACGGAGTGGCCGGCAGGCTGGCACCGGAAGGAATTTGATCCGGCGGCGATTGCCGAATGGGTCAAGCGCCAGCCTGCTCCGCTGGCGTTGTATCACGCGGTGACTGACATCAAGGTGATTCTGGCCTGCCGTGAGCTTGGATTGCGAATTCCTGAAGATGTTGCATTGATTGCCGGAGATGATGATGACATAAAGTGTGCCGCGAGTCCTGTTCCGCTGGCCAGTGTACGGATGGCCGGTCACCGGGCCGGTTATGTTGCCGCGGAATTGATCAATGAGCGTTATGGTAAACCGTTGGACGAGAAACCCGCACTGGTGTTGATTCCGCCGGCGGGGGTGATAAGCCGTCAGTCGGCGGATGCTTTTGCTATTGAGGATCCGGCGGTCCGGGCGGCGGTGGATTTTATCCAGCGCAATGCGCGACGTCCGCTGCAGGTTAGTGATGCGGTTGAACATTGCGGGATATCGCGCCGCATGCTTGAGCGGCGTTTTGTGAATGTTTTAGGGCGTACTCTGAATGATGAGATTCTGCATGCGCATTTAGCCCTGGCAAAAGAATATCTTTCTGATACGGAGCTTTCCGTCGAACAGGTTGCGGCTGTTTCCGGCTTTACCAGTGCGGTTTACATGGCATCTGTTTTCCGGCGGGAACTGGGGATTACTCCCAGTGAATACCGCCGCCGGTTCCGGGGGTGATTCTCTAATTAATCATCCGGAATGTCGAAAGAATCTCCGGTAGCGGCAAGCCACTCACGCAGCCGGGCGATCAGCCGCTGGCGCTGCGGTTTGAAGCGGCTTTCATGCGCACGGTTGGCCTGTTCGTAAGGATCTTCCTTGAGATTAAACATCAGCCAGGAAACGCCTGGGAAACAGACATATTTCCAGCCGTCGTTTGTGACAATTCCGCGCCACGGTTTGTTACTTTCCCCGCGCCCTTGACAATTCTGTAGATAGGCTGAATCCGGCATTGGGGTTTCAGCATGCTTTCCGGGCATCCGCAAACCGGAATAGTTGTAACCCTGCATCCAGTCCGGCGGGGTTATTCCGCACAGGCCGAGTGTGGTCGGGGCAATATCAACATGATTGATCGGCGCGCTGTGTCTGCCCCGTCTGAAATGATAGCCGGGATTCATTCCGCTGATGATAAACGGAACGCGGATAGATTCCTCCCAAGGCAGGATTTTGAGGCACTGCCCGTGACTGCCGTGCATATCGCCGTGGTCGCTGAAAATCATGATATGGGTATTATCGTAGAGATTATGCTGCTGCAGCCATGTGACAATCCTGCCGATATTGTCGTCATAATTCTCGACTTGCGCATATGCACCGGCGAGGGTTTCGCGGGCGGTTGCGGCATCGCATTCCGGAACATTCGGGCGCAGTTGCACTTGTCCCGGACGGTGTCTGGCCATGTATTCCGGCGGGGCTACATAAGGATTATGGGGCGGCTGGACAGAGAGCACGGCAAAGAACGGCTGTTGACGTTCGGACTGACCGGTAAAGCTGTCAAGATGTTCCAGCAGCAGTGAAGTCAGTTCATCGGTTTCATAGCCGTTCAGCCGATGATGAAAGGCACTGTCATGATTGCCGCCATGCACCCAGCAGTCATATTGGCTGTTATTATTTTCGTAGCCGACCCAGTGCTGGAAGCGTCCGCGCCGTTCAGGAGGGACAATATGAAACGCGGCCCGGCCGTCTTTTTCTTTGAAGCCGTCAAGATGCCATTTACCGATATATGCGGTATGGTATCCGGCGTCATTAAATGCATCCGCAATAGTCGGTTGTTCCGGCGGTAATTGGTATTCATGGCCCGGGACGCATTGGAATGGATAACGGCTGGTTAGCATACTGCCGCGAAACGGGCAGCACAAAGGATAACCGCAGACCGCATGGTCAAGATAAAGGCCGTTACGTGCAAGGTTGTCAATATGCGGCGTGGAGAGATTAGGGTTCCCGGCGATTGAAAGCATATGCGCGGGCTGCTGGTCACTTAGTATCCAGATAACATTGGGTCGCGATTCAGCGGTAGCCTTCTTCGGCATATTCAGCTCCTTTGCTGTGAAAAGTTTGACACCCGTCACTAATTCATACTATATGTGCACAATGAAGCGGACAAAATCAAGCGTAATACCTTCATCGGTTGTGCGGCGTTTGACTGAGTATTTGGCATATGCCCAGACATTCGGCAACGAGAACGGTGATCAATGGGTATCTTCGCGAGAGATAGCGCAGGCGCTTGGTTTGACCAGTTCGACAGTCCGGCAGGATTTGTCACATATTGATTTCTGCGGCATATCAAAGCGCGGTTACCATGTAAAGGGGTTGCGCGCGGTGCTTGAGGATACGCTTGGGGCGAACAGCGTCTGGCGGGTTGCGGTTGTGGGGGCAGGTAATTTGGGTATGGCTATTGCGCAGAATGATGAATTCCGGGAGCGTGGGTTTCACATTATTGGTGTTTTCGACAAGGATGCCGCCAAAGTCGGCCGGTCGGTTGGGCCGTTAAAGGTGCAGCATGTTTCCGCGATGCCGGATTTTGTCAGCGGGGAGGGCATTGATATTGGAATTGTTGCAGTGCCTGCCGCCGCGGCGCAGGGGGTGGCGGATCTGCTGATTGCTTCAGGTGTGCGTGGAATACTCAATTTGTCGTTATCGCATATCATTACTCCGCGCAGGGTGCAGGTGGTCGAGGCCCGGCTGACGTGCAGTTTGCTGGAGCTTTCGCACCGCATAAAATATGCAAGAAAAGAGAATAAATAAAGGTTGAATGATGGTTTACAATGTTCTGGAATATGGTGCCAAGGCTGATGGCGTAACTAATGATGCACGGGCTGTTCAGGCGGCAATTGACAAGTGTAATGCCGCCGGCGGGGGGACGGTTTTGGTACCTGCGGGTCACACTGTGATGTGCGGTTCTTTTGAGTTACGGTCGCATGTGAACCTGCATGTTGAAGGCGGCGCGGTGTTGCTGGGCGCGACTGAGGAGCGGGATTATCCGTTATTTGCATTCACCACCGGAGCCGAGGCGGGCAAGCGTCTCTGGATTGGCGGGGCACACGCTGAAAATGTATCCATTACCGGAACCGGCATTATTGACGGCAATGCGCTGGCGTTTGTTACCGAAAAGACCAACGAAGGCTATAAGACTTTGCGCTGGCGTCCGGCGATGACATGTTTTGAGGATATTAAATCAATGCGGATCCGTGATGTGACATTACGCAATTCCGCCAACTGGGCGCTGCATTTCTCCGGATGTGAGGATATCGTAGTTGAGGGGATTACCATCCTGAATGATTTACGTTTTCCCAACTGCGACGGGATTGATCCGGACCACTGTCGTAATGTGCGCATCAGTAACTGTCATATAGAGGCCGGTGACGATTGCATTGTGTTGAAAAACACCGAACCTTTTGCGGAGTACGGCGTCTGTGAAAATATCACTGTCAGCAATTGTACGCTGGTATCGACATCCTCGGCGGTAAAGATCGGTTCGGAAAGTGTTGACGATTTCAGGAATATAGTTGTCAAGGGCTGTGTAATCACCGGCAGTAACCGCGGTCTTTGCATTCAGTTACGCGATGCAGGCAACGTTGAAAATGTGTTATTTTCGGATTGTATTGTCCAGACCCGTTTATTTGGCGGCATGTGGTGGGGGGCGGGGGAACCGATTTATGTGACGGCCTACCCGCGTCACAGCGGAGGAAAGTCGGGCTTTATCCGCAATGTCAGGTTTTCAAACATTATGGCCGAGGGTGAAAACGGTGTATATGTGATGGGTGCGACACCGGAACATATCCGCGATATAGTTTTTGACCGGGTGAGTTTAAAAATCCGGCGGGTGACAGGACATGCTGCGGGCCGCTACGATCCGCGGCCATGTCCGCCGGGATTTGGTCCGGCCGGCGCGGTACCTTTGGGTGAATCAACCCCATGGGGGCAGGCGGTCAGTTGCCGGAATGCGGGTTATTATATTGAGAATGCGTCAAATGTAGCGCTGCATGACTGCCGGCTGGAGTGGGCGGCGGGTTTGCGTGAAGAATACGGTGATGATATTGAATGCCGGAATGTATCAGGTTTCAACAATCAGCGTTTTTCTGTAAAGCAAGTGTAGCCAGGGCGGTGCGCAGGCGGTCAATGGTAACCGGAGGCGAAAGTGGCAGCTCGATGGGGGCGGCTCCGATCTGGTCGGGGTGGTGGGCGTCGGAAGCGGTTATGACCGGCAGGTGCGGGTAGCGCCGCTGGTACTGCTTGAGTACCTGAGGTTGCACCTCGATGGCATCGTAAGTGCCCGGCGGCAGAAAGCCCAATTGTGATTCAACGCTGAATGCGGCGCGGTTAATATGGCTGGGAATAAATATGCCGTCGAATTTGTGTGTCTGGCGCTGCACGCTTTCAATGGAATGCGTGGTTGCTGCGCCTAGGTAATAGTCAATCATTTCGAGAATGTTCTCCTCAGCATCCACCACCGGCTGGTCGCTGAAAAATTTCAGATTAAGCGGTTCTCGCGGCTGACTGGCGGCAACCCATTGCTCCATGGCGGCGGCCTGCTCAAGCTTGTCAAAGATGGTCAGAACGTGGCATTCCTCGACCGTAGTGACTTCCATTCCGAAAAGGGGCTGAATGCCGACGGTGCGGCAGGTTTCGGCAAAGGCCGGGGTGTTGCGGGCGGAGTTATGATCTGTCAGGGCGGCCAGCCGGATGCCTTTGGCCGCGGCAGTTGCTGCGATCAGGCGCGGGCTCATTTCGAGTGACGCACAGGGCGACAGGCACGAGTGGATGTGCAGATCTGCCAGCATGGATTATGCGCCGTTAATCAGTTTCCCCATCAGGCAGGATGTTTTGAACTGGTTATGGGCGGTGCGGAAAAGGGCAATGTGTTCTTTGCGTGCGGTGGCCGGCATGTCGTCGGGAACCGGGCGGTTGTTGCAGATGATGATGCCGTTAATGCCTGCCAGCGAGGCAACCGCGATGGCATTGTTATGCGCCTGGATCGTTATCAGGACGCTGTCTTCTTCTGCATTGGCCATCACATCACTCAAAAGATCCGAGGTATAGACCCCTTTGATCTGCGCGTCGTCATATTCACTGCTGACAACTTCTATCCAATCCTGTGCGGCAAGCTCCTTCAGTGTCATCTTTCTGTCTCCTTTGATTTCAGGTAAATAATCGCCTTAACGGTTGTGCCAACACCGATTTGCGAATGAATGAAAAACTCATCTGATACCCGTTTAGCGTTTGGCAGCCCGAGTCCGGCGCCGAAGCCGAGCGATTTGATCCAATCTGCGGCGGTCGTGAAGCCTTCGGTCAGTGCCGCCTCAACATTTTCGATGCCGGGGCCGCGATCCTGTACTAGAATTTCCACGGATTCCGGAGTTACCTTGAAACTGATTGTGCCGCCGATGGAATGAACTACCTGGTTCATTTCCAGTTCATATGATGCAATCGCCACTTTCTTGATAAGCCGCCGGTCGAGATTGTGTTCGACAAGATGCTGCTTGATGGCGGTGGATGCGCGTCCTCCATGCTCAAAATCGTGGCGGCGGGTATGGAATACACGGGTGATTGAAAGCCCCGGTTTGACATCGTTGTCAAGCATGGCTTCATAGCGTGTTACTTCCTGCATCAGGCGGTTGATCAGTGTTACGTTAATATCGCGCACGGTGATAATTCCGGTCAGCAACTGTTGCGAGTTCATTACCGGGAAGCGGCCATAAGAGTACTTGCCGAAATATGAAATAGCCATTGAGAGCGGCATGGCTTCTTCAAGGGTAACCACCTTGGAAGTCATCAGATCTTCAACTGTTGTATCCAGCTTTTCAATCTGCATGGCGCGGATCAAGTCATGAATGCTGACGATTCCGTAAAGGCGGCCATCTTCCGCCACGGGGATGCCGGTTATTCCTTTGTCGCGCATTAATTCCTGCGCGCGGCGCATGGATGCCTTGCGGTCAAGGGTGACCGGATCGGCACTCATGACTTCCTTGATCGGCGTTCCGTAAATCAGCTCCACAAGCGAGAGCGGGGATTTATCCGGGCTGAGATCCGGCAGGCGGTTCATGGCTGCTCCTTTGCCGCATGACCGATGGCCACACAGGCTTCATATTTCGGCAGGGAGGTGCGCAGCAGAGTGATTCCGAGTTTGCCGGCCATCTGCATTGCGGAATCCGGCAGACGCTTGCCGTTTACCACCAGTACAGCGGCGGCACCCACGAGATCGGCGGTACGGATCATCTGATCCGATGCCAGCGAGGTAACCAGCAGAAAGTCATCGTGAGCGGCAACCAATACATCGCTCATCAGGTCCGAAGCGACAACGCAGTTCACCCGCCGCTGACTGAAGTCCGGGCTATTTATGAGAATCTCAGCCTGTACTGGTTCGATCAGTTCACTCAGGGTCATTTTCTTTCCTCAATTTCCGCGCTGAGATAAGATAAAACAGCTTTTCAACTTCAAGCGCAAGGTTAACGTTTTCGACGTTGCATACTGCTGATGAGCGCATCGGTGCCGGGGTGAAATTAAGTACGCCGCGGATTCCGAACGACTGCAAATGTTCCAGCATTGTGAGCGCAACATCCTCCGGCACGGCCAAAACGGCCACCTTGACGCCGTGTTTTTTTATGAAGCTTTCCATTTCTTCGGGGGGATAGACCGGGATACCGCTATCCTTGTTCTGGCGTTGCGGATTCGGGTCAAATCCGGCAACAACTTTGATTTGTTCATTTTCGAATCCGCGATAGTTAAGCAGCGCCGAGCCGAGTTTGCCGCAGCCGACGATGACTACTTTCTGTTCACCGCTGACTCCCAGCAGCAGGTTGATTTTTTCGATAAGCTCATTGACCTGATATCCGCCGCGGCGCTTGCCGGTCAAGCGGCAGGCGGCGAAATCCTTGCGTACAAGCGATGCCGAGATACCCAGTGCATCGCTTAAATTGTCTGAGAATACCTTAATAAAGCCCATTGAGCGCAGTTTAATTAAGACTTTTTTATACTGCGCCAGTCGCATAATGATATCGTATTCCATAAAACGCTCCTTTGTAACGTAAACTGTGTAAATGTGTCATAATGTTGCCGTGTCTGTCAATAACTTTGGTGAAATATGACTACAATACATTTGTTTTACTAATCAAACAAATAAAAAATCATAAAAAGTGCTTGCGTATGACATAAAGGATTTGATATTCATGCATGATTCATTTGGAACAAAGGTTTTTATATTTCAGGAGGAACGGCATTGAGTAATGACAAGAAAATTGATAACGAAGCGGCATCTAAAGAGGTTTTGCGGCTGACTGATGAGTTGAAGGCGTTTATCGCTGAATGGAAGGGGCAGCCCGGCAATCTCATTATGGTATTGCACCGTATTCAGCAGTATTACGGTTATGTGCCGCGTGAACTGGCTTTTGAGGTGGCTGATCTGCTTGAGACTCCGGTTGCCAAAATTTACGGGGTGATCACGTTTTATCATTTTTTCAAGATGACCAAGCCCGGCAAACACAGCATTGCGGTTTGTATGGGGACAGCCTGTTATCTTAAAGGTGGGCAACAGTTGATTGATGAGCTTGAAACTTTACTGGGGTGTTCGTGCGGTGAAGTTACTGATGACGGCCTGTTTGAGATATCGGCTGTGCGCTGTGTCGGCTGCTGTGGTCTGGCACCGGTAATGACTGTTGACGGCGAGGTTTTCGGTAATCTGAAACCGGATGATCTGCCGGAGATTATTGCGCGCTTCAGGGACAATTAATTGTGCACGCCTCACTTTGCGACCAGCTCATGGATCTGGTGCAGAATTCACTTGAAGCGGGTGCAAAGCAGGTGATTGTCAGGGTTGATGAAGCTGTCGATCAATTGATTTTAGAAGTGCAGGATGACGGTTGTGGAATGAGTGAAGCGGTTTTGGCGCGAGCACTTGACCCTTTCTATACAGATGGCCGCAAGCACCGTCATCGCAAGGTGGGCTTAGGTCTGGCGTTTCTGAAGCAAATGACGGATGCCACCGGAGGCATGCTGCGGATTGAATCGCAGCCGGGGCAGGGAACGCTGGTTCACTGCCGGTTGGACAGGCGGCATGTGGATGTGCCGCCGGCCGGTGACTGGGTGCAGACTTTTACCGGGATGCTGGCGTTTGACGGCGATTATGATTTGGTGATTGAACGGTGCGCGGATGCGGAGATGCATTACCGTATCTGTCGCAGCGAATTGATTGAAGCCTTGGGTGAGTTGCAAACAGCCGCCTCACTTAAATTGGCTGCGGAATATATTGTCTCGCATGAAGAGGCGTTACAGAAAGGGAAAGAAAATGGCACCATTGACGCTTGAAGATTTGCGCAAACTGCGCGAGGAGAAACGCAGGGCGCTGGCGCAGCGCGATGCCGGTGAAGGCAATGTGGAAGTGATTGTCGGCATGGGCACCTGCGGGATTGCCGCCGGGGCAAAGGAGACCTTTTCGGCGATTATTGATGAAATCAGCATTCAGGGGCTGGACAATGTTGTGGTAAAGCAGACCGGCTGCATGGGACTGTGCGCCAGTGAACCATCGGTAGAAGTGATTGTTCCCGGTATGCCGGGGTTTGTATACGGGAAAGTGAATGCTGAAGTGGGGCGGCGTATTGTCAGCAGTCATATTGCGCGCGGTGAACTTGTCGGTGAATATCTGTTTGATAAACCGGCTGCTGACATTATGAAATAGAGAGTGAGGATTAA
>PXDI01000375.1 GCA_003565095.1 PVC group bacterium
ACGAACCCACAAACTCCCATACCCACATACTCACAAACATAGGGGAGAAAAACCAATGAGCTCCAAGTACTTGATGAAACGACGATTAGCCCCAAGACTGGGGCGCAATTATTGACAGAACTATTTATTGATTATGGAGAATATTATGAAATCAGCTTCGCTGGTTGTGCTGGCGGCCGGGATGGGTCGGCGGTATGGCGGGTTAAAACAAATTGACCCGGTCGGACCGGACGGTGAATTGATTATTGATTATTCGCTGGCGGATGCCATGCAAGCCGGATTTGAGCGGGTGGTGTTTGTTATCCGCCGGGATATTGAGGAAGACTTTGAGCGGCTGGTTGCTGCACGCTGGCGTGAAAAAATGGCGGTTGAGCTTGTTTTTCAGGACGTTACGGATGCATCTGCCGGTACCGCCGTCCGCACTAAGCCGTGGGGGACCGGGCATGCGGTACTGGTTTGCGCGCAAGCTGTAAATGGACCGTTTGCGGTGATTAATGCTGATGACTATTACGGGGCGAATAGTTATATGGTTATGGCCGAATTCATGCAGAAGGTCAGCATTTCTCATTACGGTCAGACACCCCCGCGACCTTGTGTCGCGGGTGAATCAGATTGGCGGGGAACGCATGCTGTTACCGCCACTCTTCCGCTCCTGCCGCGCCAGTCTTCGCACAAGTGCTACGCCGCGGCACGCAAGGCGGCAGGGGACGGTATACATAAAGATCATTGCCGGCAGATGGCTGATGATACTGATGTTTTACCGTGTGCGCTGGTCGGTTTTAAACTTGGCGAAACATTAACTCCGCATGGCGCGGTCGCCCGCGGCATTTGCCGCACCGACAGCAGCGGGATACTGCTGGGCATTGAGGAATGCACCGGTATCCGGCTGCATGCAGGTTTACCGAAAACTGACACGGGCATTGAGTTGACCGGAGATGAATGCGTCTCAATGAACGCATGGGGGTTTCCATCCGGCATTATGCCGCTGCTGCGGGAAGAATGGGAGGCCTTTATTGCAAAACACGGCCGTGATGCTGAAGCGGAATTCTATCTGCCGGCGGCGATCGATAGTCTGATGCGGAAAGGCAAGCTGTCAGTCAGGGTGCTGGCAGGCGGCGGGCCGTGGTTTGGTGTTACACACCGGGCTGACCGGGATGAGGTTGCCAGACGTCTGGCAGAGATCAGGCCGTAAACGTGTTTCAATAAAAACGATGAAAGAAAGCTATTTTGAACCAACTCCGCAGACCGGCGCGGGCGGAGCGCCGCCGGAGCGGGCACTGCTGGTGCAGGTTGTGCATGGCCGCCAGACAAAAGCCGAGGGGGTTGAATCTCTGGCCGAACTGGAACGGTTGGCGGATACCGCCGGAGTGGTTGTGATCGGTGCGGTTACCCAGAGAAGAGACCGGCCGACGCCCAAATTTTATGTTGGTGAAGGAAAACTGGAAGATATTCAGATGGCCTGCCGGCAGGGCGGGGCCAATCTGGTCATCTTTGACAACGACCTTTCTCCGGTACAGGTGAATAACATCGATCTGGCCCTCGGGATCAAAGTGATCGACCGCACTGAGTTAATTCTCCAGATATTCGCGCGGCGCGCCCGATCGGCTGAAGCGCAGATTCAAGTTGAGCTGGCGCAGCTTGAGTATCTGGTTTCGCGCATTCCGGTATCGGCCCGGCAGCAGCGCTTTCAGGGCGGAATCGGTATGCGCGGTCCCGGTGAGAGCCCGTTCCGCCTGCGTAATGCGCCGATGCGCCGCAGAATTAAGGATTTAAAAGAGAAGCTTGAGCACATCCGCAGCCGCCGCAGCACCACCAGAGTCAAACGGCCGTATCCGCTGGTATGTCTGGTGGGGTATACTAATGCAGGAAAGTCCACACTGTTGAACGCGCTGGCGGATGCGGATGCTTATGTTGATGACCGTCTGTTTGCCACGCTTGATACCAAAACCCGTCTGGTGCATCTTGCCCCGCAGTATAATGTTCTGCTGATCGATACAGTCGGGTTTATCCGGCACCTGCCGCACGGACTGGTGGCTTCCTTCCGTTCCACCCTGGATGTTGCGCGCGAGGCGGATCTGCTGCTGAGGGTGGCGGATGCTTCGCACCCCTTTGTGTGTGATCATATTGAAATTTCAGAACAAACGCTCGAAACAATTGAGGCGCGGCAGGTACCATACATCAGGGTTTTTAATAAGGCTGACCTGATTGCGGATGAAAAAGAACTGGATAACTTGCAAAAAGACTGGCCGGATGCGATGTTTGTCTCGGCGCGCAGTGGCCGCGGACTGGCCGGGTTGAAAGATGAGCTCTGCCGCCGCCTGATTGAGCAGGGGGCCTATGCCGGCCGTAAAGTACATCCGCCGGCGGGATTTGCCGACGGGCCCTGGAGTAAGCAGTAAGTGATATGAGGAAGCATTAAATGGCCGGTAAGTTGATATTGGTTGCCACACCGATCGGAAATCTGGGCGATCTTTCCGCGCGTGCCTTGCAGACGCTGGGTGCGGCGGAAGTGCTGGCCTGTGAGGATACCCGCCGTACCCGAACGCTCCTGAGCCATTATGATCTGCCGCGTCCGGCAAAATTATTTTCTTATCGCGAAGACAACGAACGCTCAATGGCGGAACGTTTGCTCGCGGAACTGCAATCCGGCAATAATGTGACGGTTTGCACCGACGGTGGCTATCCCGGCATCAGCGATCCCGGTTACCGTATCATCCGTCTGGCGGTTGAACATAGCATTGAAATTGAGGTAGTGCCCGGTGCTTCGGCTGTCCCGATTGCGCTGTTGCTTTCCGGCTTGTCAACGGCCAGTTACACATTCAAGGGCTTTCCGCCGCGCAAGCCCGGTCCGCGGAAACGTTTTTTTGCCCAGGAGCGTGATTTGCCGCATACTATGGTGGTTTACGAATCGCCGTATCGTACCGGCAAAATGCTGGCGGATGCGGCTGAAGCGCTGGGACCCGCTCGGCAGGCGGCGGTTTGTATTGAGTTGACCAAAAAATTTGAGCGGGTTTCTCGCGGCACGCTGAGAGAGCTGGCGGAGCAGTTTGCCGGACAGAAAATCAAGGGCGAGGTGGTTGTGGTGATTGCCGGGGCGGTGCGGGGTGAAGCTGATGCGTTATAAAAGCATAAGACGATACAAATATAAGCCGGTGCAATGGGCGGTGCTGCGTGAGCGCGAGCAGATTGCCGAATCAAAACCACCGCAGGAACGTCCGGAGATGATCGAAGCCGGACAGATTCTGGAAAAAGTTGTAAAAGAGCTTGGACTGGCCTCGGATCACTGGTTGACCCGTCTGGCGGATGAATGGCCGCAGTTAGCCGGTGAAGTTGTGGCAAAGCATACCCGTCCCGGCCGGCTTGAAGGCAAGACACTGGTGGTTTTTGTTGATAACTCAGTCTGGCTGAGCGAACTCAGCCGGTTTGGAAAAGAGCAGTTGCTCGCCAATATAAAAAAACAGGCCGGTCGGCGCATTAAAGACTTGCGCCTTCAGCTTGATCCCGATTCCTGCTGACATATCCGCGCACGCAGCCAGCCGCGGACCGAATTGATTACCCATACCCGCCCGGCTCGTTGCAGATCATCAATTGTAACCGTCATTTCGTGCAGTTTTCCGCGCTCGAGCAACCTGCGGCGGTATGTTCCGTTTAACAAACCGTCTGTTTCCGGCGGGGTGACAAGCCGGCCGTCCAGTGCCAGTACCAGATTCCCTATACAGGTTTCCGTTACTTTTCCGTGGATATTATAAAGAACTGCATCGTCGCAGCCGGCCGCCTGTGCATCTGCCTGCGCCCGTTCGTAAACCGCGCGATGGGTGGTTTTGTGATAGAGAAAGACATTTGCGGGATCAACCGCTGCTTTTGCAATACAAAGCCGGTAAAAATGTTTCGGTTCGTGACTCGGCCCATTTAGCGGACGCAACTCTGCGGTGGTACATTCCGGCCGTCCGTGACGGTCGAGAGTAAGTCTAAGCCGCAATTGAGGCTTGCCGGGTTGGTTTCCTGTTGCCGCCTGTAATGTTTTCATAACAATGGCACGCTCAAAAGGCATGTCAAAATACTCAGCGCTTGATTGCAGTCTTTCCATATGCTGCTCAAGCAGAAACCAGCCGCGTTGCTTATTCCAACGGATTGTTTCGAGCAATTTGAAATCGGGCGGGGGACTCAACTGACGGGCTTTAATCAGACACTCCTCATATTCAGCATTGCTGCTGGAATCCCAGACAATGCCGCCGCCGACGCCGAAGACCGCCTGATTCGAAGAGGGGGCGATCAATGCGGTGCGGATCGCCACGTTAAATCTTGCGGCTCCTTGCGGGGTGAGATAGCCGATTGCGCCGCAATAGATGCCGCGGGGTGAATCCTCCAATTCAGCGATAATGCGCATGGTGTTGATCTTCGGCGCGCCGGTGATTGATGCACAGGGAAAGAGCGCCTGAAAGATACGGTCGATCCCGGCATTCGTTTTTGCGCGGACGGTTGTTGTCATTTGCCATACCCGCGCATAACGTTCAACCGCGCACAGCTTTTCCGTTATCACACTGCCGGGCTCAGCAATACGCCCCAAATCATTACGGATCATATCGACAATCATGGTGTTTTCTGCGCGGTTCTTTGGATCAGTGGCCAGTGCGCGGGCGTTTGCAAGATCGTCTGCGGGGCGCCCGGCGCGCGGGGCGGTACCCTTCATCGGCCGGCAGATAAGCTCCTGTCCGTCATATTCAAAAAACAGTTCAGGAGAGGCGCTGGCAATGATCCATTCACTAGAAGCCAGCCAGGCCGCCTGCGGCATGTCGTGTGCGGTCCGGCAGAAAAACTCCCACGCGTCATTTTGCAAAATCCCGTTCAGTCTGAAAGTATAGTTCACCTGATAGGTTTCGCCATTCTTCAGTTTGCGAAAAATATCCTGCAGGCATTTTTCATAGTGATGTCGGGATACTGAGGGTTGCCAGTTAACCGGAGTTAATGTCGGGGCAGGCGGCAGGTCGGGTATTTCAACGCATTCTGAATAGAGCGCAAAGCGGCACAGCGGCAGATTTGCCGGGCCGGCGTCAATTATGCAGCCGGATGCCATCGCCGGGTCAAAGGCCGGAGCCGCCTCGTAAGTTATAAACCCTCCTGCAAACAGCCTGTCTGAAACCGTGCGCCGGCCGAGCTCATGCAGCAGCGGCAAGACTTCATCATGAGTCCGGCAGGTCAACAGCTCAACCGGCGCCCTGAACCACAGCCAGGAACGTTTCCGCGGATGGCGCATCACCAACTCATTCTCCGCCGGGTGCCATTTCTGCAATCTGAGATTGATATCCATAAGCAGCTAATCATAAGCCCCGCCGCTTCCGCGCCCTCTGCGGTCTGATCAGCGGCGCAGACCGAAGGGGTTGGTGAAGGTTGTGCCGCCGGGATTATACAGTTCAGCCCGGACATAATTTGGCAGATTGTCACTTTCGGGAATGGTCAGGCTGGGGCCGCGATGGATCTCCTGCCCGTCGGCGATCCAGACTATACCCTCGGCGTTGGTTGCATCGATGGTGATGGTGGAGCCCTCCACCGTGATGCTGCGGATCTCTGGCGGCAGAATAACTATGTCCTGCTCTTCGGAGCGTGTCATATCGCGGGCCATACTGTAGAAGGCACCGCCGACCATGGCGTGACGGAAGTGTTCCAGGGTCAATTCAGGCATCAAGAACATGGTCCAACTGTATCCGAGATGATGCGGGCGATGGAAATCATCGTTAGCGAAACCCCAGACCGGACGCTCCGGCATGAGCCGGGTCAGGATGGCATCCCAGATCTCCCGGTCATTGGGATAGCGATCGCGCTGGTTGACGACTTCCAAGCCCACGGCATGGGGGTTGTCCTGATATACCGACACATAATTATCGATTGTTGCCCAATCCCGGTCTGGAAAATAACGGCCGGGATGGAAAATCACCGCGATGCCACCGGCCTTGCCGACTTCCTCGACATTGCCCCGCAAGCCGCTGCCGGTGTTCAAGTCGCTAAAGTAACTGCCGACGTGATGGCCATTGGACAACTCGTTGGCCTGAACCGCCAGCATGCCCAGAACCTGGGGATCGCGATCCCAGCGTGACCATGGGTAGGTGACGTTGTCATGATCGGCCAGGGCCAGGATGGTGTAGCCCAGTTCGTGATAGGCGTCGATGGTGCGTGCCGGCGACCATTGCCCATCACTTTCGGTAGTGTGGGTATGCAGGTTGGCACGATGCTGCCGCCACTGCCAATCGACGGCAGCATAGGGATTGTCGACCTCCACCGCCGCAGCGGAAGTGATGACAAGCTGTGAAAGGATCAGAGCCAGAAGATGACGAAAGAGCATGGTTTTTCTCCTGTTTAGTTAGATGCTGTCCGAAAAAGCCTTTTCGGACAGAAGTATTAATTGTTCAGGTTTCAATAATTACAAGCACAACCCCGCTTGGTAAATGGTGACGCAAAATGCTTTTGTTCAACAACTTTAGACCAAGATACAAGTTGACCATGACAGCATGTGCGAAAAATTGAATATTAGTTGATACGCCTGCTGATGGCAACCCGATTTTACCGGTTCCTTAGACCGCTTTGGCAGCACATGCTGTCCGGCGAATACAGCCACCTGTTGAAGTCTGCGCTGCAGGAGGGTTTGGAGCTATTGGGTTACCTGTTCATCTTTTACGGGACGTGGTTATATCGACGCGATCACAAGCCGGACGCAGCCGGCTTGACGCCGTAGCTGCGCATCACCGGTCTGTTTTTCAAGATGTTCTTAATCTACAAAGGCGCGGGCGTTTTGGAAGATTTTGAGCCATGGTCCGGCGTCGCCTTTGAAGTATCCGTGCGGTGCCCATGACATCTGGATTGCGCGGAAGGCGCGTTCGGGGTGGGGCATCATGATGGTGACGCGTCCGTCGGCGGTGGTGAATCCGGTCAGCCCTTCCGGTGAGCCGTTGGGGTTTGAGGGATAGCGTGTGGCCGGAATCCCGTCGGCGGTGACGTAGCGCAGGGTTTCCATTCCGGCGTTGTTGCAGGCGGCGGAGTCACCGGTCAGATGGAAGTCCGCCCGCCCTTCGCCGTGCGCCACCGGGATCGGCAGTATGGCACCTTCCATTCCTGTTAAAAGAACGGATTTTGACGGCAGCACCTGCACCAGCGCCAGCCGTGCCTCGAACTGTTCGCTGCGGTTGCGGCTGAAGGCGGGCCAATGCTCCGCTCCGGGGATAATCTCTTTCAGTTGTGAAAGCATCTGGCAGCCGTTACAGACGCCGAGTGCGAAAGTCTCATTACGCGCGAAGAAGGCACTGAACATATCGCGCAAGGCAGGATTGAAAAGCACTGAACGCGCCCAGCCGGAGCCTGCCCCGAGCACATCGCCATATGAGAAACCGCCGCATGCCACCAGTCCCTTGAATTCATCGAGGGTGAAATTTCCGCTGAGCAGATCGGTCATATGAATATCGATGCACTCGAATCCGGCGCGGTCAAATGCGGCGGCCATTTCAACCTGACCGTTGATACCCTGTTCGCGCAGCACCGCCATTTTTGGTCTGGTGCCGTTTGTAATTTGCGGCACTGTTTCGGGATCCCATTTCAGATCATAGATCAGACCCGTGTTGTCATCGGTAATGTTCTCAAATTCTTCGCGTGCGCATTCCGGATTATCCCGCAGGGCCTGCATCTGGTAGGTCAGTTCGCTCCATTCCTGCTGGGCAACCGTAATATCCCGTTCGAGCACGGTTTCGCCGCCATGACTGAAGATGAGTGTGTCGCTGTCGTCAACTTTTCCGATCCGGTGAGTTATCTGTGCGAGGTTGTGGTCTTTGAGGATGGCTTCCACCCGAGCTGCGTTTTCTTCAGCAACCTGGATAACAAAGCCAAGTTCTTCGTTGAAGAGTGCGGCCAGCGGATCGCGGCCGAGTTCTGTGAGGTCAATCTGCAATCCGCGCCGTCCGGCAAATGCCATCTCGCAGCAGGTTACAAAAAGTCCGCCGTCGGAGCGGTCATGATAGGCCAGCAGCAGCTCATCGCGCTGCATATGCTGGACGGCATTGAACGCAGCGCTCAGCATTTGCGGGTTTTCGAGATCCGGCACATCACCGCCGGACTGGCTGCTGACCTGTGCCAGGGCTGAACAGCCCAGCCGGTTGCGGCCGGCACCGAGGTCGACAAGGATCAGGGCCGCTTTACCGGGCTTCAGATCCGGCGTCAAAGTCAGAGACACATCTGTTACAGGCGCAAAAGCGCTGGCTATCAGGCTGAGGGGGGCGGTCTGGCGGTATTCGGTGCTGTTGGCGTTCCAGACGGTACGCATTGAGAGTGAATCCTTGCCGACCGGGATGGAAACGCCGAGTTGCGGGCACAGTTCCATTGCCACGGCTTTGACGGTATCATAAAGTGCGGCATCCTCGCTTGCCTCGCCGCAGGCGCACATCCAGTTGGCGGAGAATTTGATGTTGCCGATTGCGCCAATAGCGGCGGCCATAATATTGGTGATGGCTTCACCGAAGGCCATGCGGCCTGAAGCGGGGCCGTTGACAACTGCCAGCGGGGTGCGTTCGCCGACAGCCATAGCCTCGCCGGAGCGGGTCCGGAAGCCGGTGGTGGTAACAGCCACATCCGCAACGGGGGTTTGCCGCGCTCCGGTCATTTGGTCGCGTGCGACCAGTCCGGTGACGCTGCGGTCGGTGATAGTGATCAAAAAGGTTTTGTTGGCAACCGCGGGGAGACGCAACACCCGGCTGGCAGCCTCTTCGATGGAAATATGCTCTGTATCGCAGGGCGGGTGCGTTTGTGTGTCGTGCTGCACCTCCCTGATCATACGCGGCGGTTTTCCGAGCAGGGTGCTGATATCCATATCGATTGGATTGTTTTTGAACAGTTCATCTTCCAGCACCAGCCGGCCGTCTTCTGTGACGATGCCGATTTCCGCGACCGGGCAGCGTTCTCTGCGGCAGAGTGCAATAAAATTATCGCGTTGTTCCGCAGGCACGGCCAGTACATAGCGTTCCTGTGCTTCGCAGCACCAGATTTCCATAGGGCTCATTGAGCGGTCTTCGTTATGGATCCGCCGCAAAAAGAAACGCGCGCCGGTATCGGCAACCAGTTCCGGACAGCCGTTGGACAAACCGCCGGCGCCGATATCGTGAATGCTTTGGATGGGGTTACGGTCTTCGAGTGCAATGCAGGCATCGATCACTTCCTGGCAGCGGCGCTGCATTTCGGCATTATCGCGCTGCACGGAGTTAAAATCGAGATCGGCGGTATTATCGCCGCTGGCCATGGATGAGGCGGCGCCGCCGCCGAGACCGATCCGCAGGGCGGGGCCGCCGAGCTGCATGACAATGGCGCCTTTGGAAAGATTATGTTTAGCGGTGTGGCGGCGGCGGATATTGCCCATGCCGCCGGCGAGCATGATGGGCTTATGATAGCCGCGCAGCCTGCCGGCAACTGCCTGCTCATATGTGCGGAAGAATCCGCATAATTGCGGACGGCCGAATTCATTGCCGAAAGCGGCTCCGCCCAGCGGTCCGTCGGTCATGATTTCCAGCGGTGTTGCGAGCCGTTCGGGGAACGGGGTGGATTCTTCTTCCCACGGCATAATGAAGCCCGGTATCCGCAGGCTTGA
>PXDI01000151.1 GCA_003565095.1 PVC group bacterium
ATTTCGAACAGGTCTTTGAACAGTGCGACGCCTTGCTGGCGCCGGTCTGCCCCACTCCGGCATTCAAGCTGGGTGAATTGACTGACGATCCGCTGCAAATGTATTTAAGCGATGTTCTGACCGTGACCGCCAATCTGGCGGGCATCTGTGCATTAAGTGTTCCGTGCGGCTGGACAAGCGCGGGGTTGCCGGTGGGATTACAGGTGATCGGTCCGGCACTGGGCGAAGAAGCGATCCTGCGCGCGGGCTATGCCTTTGAACAAAGCGGTGCGGTTGTGCGTCCTGAACTGCCTGGTGGAGGTGCGCAGGCATGAAATATCTTCCCACCATCGGGCTTGAGACACATGTGCAGTTGAAGACGCTGTCCAAAATGTTTTGCGGCTGCAGTACGGAATACGGCCGGCAGCCCAACTCCCAGGTGTGTCCGGTCTGTCTTGGTTATCCGGGCGCAATGCCGGTAATGAACCGCGCAGCAATCCATCTGACGGTACGCACCGGACTGATGATCGGCGCGCGCATCAACACCTGGAGCAAGTTCGACCGCAAGAGCTATTTTTATCCGGATATGCCGAAAAACTACCAGATATCGCAATATGATGCTCCGCTGTGCGAAGGCGGCAGTGTTACCGCGGTCACCAAAACCGGTACACGCGACATCAGCGTCACCCGCATCCATCTTGAGGAGGATGTGGCCAAGAGCACGCACTTCGGCAATTCCAGCGGCATAGATTTCAACCGCGCCGGTGTCCCGCTGATGGAAATTGTAACCGAACCGGACATCCACAGCGCCGCGGAGGCTATGGCGTATCTGGCGGGATTAAAGCAGATTCTGCAGTACGGAGCGGTCAGCGACTGCAATCTTGAGGAAGGCAACATCCGCTGCGATGTGAATATCAGTGTAGCGGCCGAGGGCCGGCCGCTGGGAACCAAGGCGGAATTAAAAAACCTGAACACATTCAAAGGCGTGTTTCACGCCATTGAATATGAAATCCGGCGGCAGGAGGAGGTGCTGGAAAGCGGCGGACGGATAATACAGGAAACCCGCCGCTGGGATCCTGACAGCGGCGCCACATTCAGCATGCGCACGAAGGAAGACGCGCATGATTACCGTTATTTTCCCGAGCCTGATTTGATGCCGGTGGCATTGACACAGGAAACCATCGAAGCATTGCGCGCCGCGCTGCCCGAGCTGCCCGCCGCACGGCGGCAGCGTTTCTGTGAAGAACTCGGCCTGCCCGAATATGATGCCGGGGTGCTGGCGGCCGACCGCGAGCTGGCGGACTTTTTCGAGGCGGTCACCCAGGCCGGAGCACCGTCCAAAACGGCTTCCAACTGGATCATGACCGATGTCCTGCGCGTGCTTGGAGAATCGGACTGCGCAATCAGCCGGTTGAAACTTACTCCTGACGCATTGGCAAAATTGATTGCAATGGTGGAGCAAAAACTGATAAATATGCCTTCGGCACGCGAAGTATTTGCCATAATGCTTGAAACCGGCGCGGCGCCGGAAAAGATTGTTGAAGAAAAAGGGTTGACCCAGGTAAGTGACAGCAGCGAAATTGGTGCGTGGGTCGAGCAGGCCATGCAGGAATCGCCGAAATCGGTTGAGGATTTCCGCAACGGAAAAACGGCGGCGGCCAAATATCTGGTCGGACAGGTTATGCGCATGAGCCGCGGCAAGGCCAATCCGCAACTGGTGACCAAGGAGCTGGAAGCCCGGCTGAATAACTGAACTTGCGACTGAAGGGAGTCGGACAGTGACATCAAATGATGATTATGTTCTGGAAGTGCTGCAAGAGCATAACATGGTCACCCCCGAGCAGATTGAGGATGCCCGCAGTTCATTGATGGGCAATAACCTGTCGGTGGTTGACATTCTTATTCAGAACAATGTCATTACCGAACAGGACACTCTGGCGCTGCTGGCGTCACAATTCGGCATGGAAATGGTCAGCCTGGAGGGCTTTGACATTCCGGTTGAGATCCGTGATCTGATTCCGGCCGATACCGCCCGGCGCTTTCGGGTTGTGCCGCTTTACCGCAATGAAGGTACGCTGACGGTTGCGGTCAGCGATCCGCTCGATGTAGACAACCTCGACAGCCTGCGTTACATGCTTAAGTATGAAGTTGAGGGCGTGGTGGCGCTAAACAGCGAAATTCAGGCCTGTCTTGAAAAGTACTATGCCGCTGATGACGCGATGGACACCATGATGGATCAATTGACCGAAGGCACGGTTGATGTGGCGGTTTCCGGTACGGAGGATATTGTTGCCGGCGACGATGCCAGCGACACGGATGCCCCGATTATTAAGCTGGTCAGCCTGATTATTCTGGAAGCCTACCGGCACCGTTCTTCCGACATTCACCTTGAGCCTCTGGAAAAGCGTTTTCGCGTCCGTTACCGTATTGACGGCGTACTGCACGAGGTCGACAGTCCGCCGAAACGTCTGCAATCGGCCATCGTCAGCCGTATCAAAATCATGTCCAACATGAAGATTTCTGAAAAGCGCACCCCGCAGGACGGTCGTATTCAGGTTAATATTAAAGGCCGTGAGCTGGATTTGCGTGTATCGACCGTGCCCACCAACCACGGTGAAAGTATTGTCATGCGTATTCTTGACAAGCAGAATCTCGCGCTGGGTCTGCCGAAGCTGGGCTTCTTCTCGGATGACCAGCAGACATTTGAAATACTCATCCAGCAGCCCGACGGCATTCTGCTGGTTACCGGTCCGACCGGCTCGGGCAAAACCACCACACTTTACGCCTGCTTGAACTATGTCAACCATCCCGACCGTAAAATCATTACCGTTGAAGATCCGGTCGAATACCAGCTTTCCGGCATTAATCAGGTTCCTGTGCGCACAGATATCGGCATGACCTTTGCGGCCGCGCTGCGCGCTATTCTACGTCAGGCACCGAATATTGTAATGATCGGTGAAATCCGCGACGTGGAAACCGCCCAGATTGCAACAGAAGCATCACTAACCGGACATCTCGTGTTCAGCACCCTGCATACCAACGACGCCCCCAGTGCCATTACCCGCTTACTTGACATCGGAGTAAAACCGTTTTTGGTGGCCTCTTCATTACGCGCGGCCATGGCGCAACGACTGGTTCGCTGCATTTGCGACTCATGCAAAGAAACCTATACCCCCGAACCCTCTGAACTGCGCCTGCTGGGAGCCGCGGCCAAAGATTTTGGCGGAGTGGATCTCTACCGCGGACGCGGTTGCAATAAATGCTCCCTTACCGGATACTCCGGCCGTAAGGGGATCTTTGAAATCTTTCTGGTAGATGATGCAATCCAGCAAATGATATTTGACAAGCAACCTGCTTCGCACCTGCGTGCCTATGCCCGTGAAAACGGCATGCGCACATTACGCGAGGACGGGCTGCGCAAAGTGATAGCAGGGGTCACCTCTATCCAGGAAATTCTACGTGTAACCATGGGGGATGAGAACTAATGAGTGAAGAACTTGAAAACAACTATGATATGAACGACCTGCTGCAGCTTACCGTTGACGAGGGCGCTTCGGATTTGCACATTAACGTCGGCAGTCCGCCGTGCCTGCGGCTTCACGGCGGCTTGCAGCCGCTTGATACCCCGCCGCTGACTCCGGCGGATGCCGAGCGCTTAATGAAAGCCATTACCTCCCCGGACTTACAGCAGAAAATACGGGAGGGCGGCGGTGTTGACTTCGGTTTCGGGTTCGGCGATAAGGCGCGTTTCCGCGTCAGTGTGCTGAAAGCCAAGGGGCATGTCGGAATTGTCTTGCGCCAGATTCCCACAGATTTATTCACGCTGGAGCAGATAGGTCTGCCGCCACAGGTTAAAGAATTGTTGTTCAAGCCGCGCGGTCTGGTGCTGGTTACCGGACCGACCGGATCGGGTAAAACCACTACACTTGCCAGTATGATTGATGTTATTAACCGCGAACGCGATTGCCACATCATAACCATTGAAGATCCTATTGAATATTTTCATCCGCACAAGACATCACTGGTAACACAGCGTGAGATCGGCGTTGATACACCCAGTTTTGCCGCAGCGCTGCGCGGGGCGCTGCGTCAGGATCCGGATGTCATTCTCGTTGGTGAAATGCGAGATCTTGAAACCATGGAAGCCGCCATTACCGCGGCGGAAACCGGTCACCTCGTTTTTGCAACCTTGCATACCACCGGTGCTGCGCGCACGGTTGACCGGATTGTTGACGCTTTCCCGATGGACCAGCAGGAACAGATCAGAACCCAGTTATCGGTGGGTGTGGTGGCGGTTGTATCACAATTGCTGCTGAAAAACATCGATCCGGACGGACCCGGCCGGGTGGCGGCCTTCGAAATCATGATTAATACCTCATCAATCGCGGCACTGATCCGCGACGGCAAAACCTACCGGATCACTTCCGACATCCAGACCGGATCAAAATACGGCATGATCACCCTGGATGCGCATCTACTGGCCCTTTACGAAGCAGGACAGATCAGTTATGAGGATCTTATTACCAAATCGCAGGATCCGGAGGCGCTCAATCAGCGTCTGCAAGAGCGCCGCCAAGGCAAATAAATTGTTCGAATACGGCAGGAGATAGACTAATGAGTGAAGAAGTGGAAATTCTGGACCCGTTACTGGAATTACTGGTCGATCAGGAATTGCTCACTTCCGAACAGGTGCAGGATATAACAATCGAACATCAAAACACCGGCAAAACAGTCCGGCGTCTGGTCATCGACATGGAAATCATGAGTGAAGACCAGTTGCTGGAGATTATTGCCGGCTATCTGGGCACATATGTCATCAACCTGCCGGCCACGGACATTGCGCCGGATATAATTCATTCGGTGCCCGGCAATGTGGCGCGCATGTATAACATCGTCCCGGTCGAAGTGGGTCCGAACTCAATTCAGCTTTGCACTTTCGAGATGATGAGTCCGCAGGTGATGGATGAATTAATGTTTGTGCTGACCCGCGATGTTACTTTTGTGCTTTCACGTGAAGAGGATTTGCACAACTGCCTTAACCAGTTTTATGGCGATGTCACTGATGTGAAAGACATGCTCAGCACCCTTGAATCGGAAATTGAGGAAGTCGGCGATTCTTTGCTTGCGACAGGTGAAGATGATGATAAAGGACTTGAAGAAGCCGCTGAATCCACCCCGGTAATCCGCTTTGTTAATCTAGTGCTTTATCAGGCGGTAAATGATCGTGCATCAGACATCCACTTTGAGCCATTCGAGAAGGAATTCAGAATCCGCTACCGTGTTGACGGCGCGCTATATGAAATGGCCCCGCCGGCCCGCCGGCTGGCCGGTCCGATCATTTCGCGCATCAAGGTCATGTCGGGACTGAATATTGCCGAGCGGCGCCTTCCACAGGACGGCCGCATTCAGCTCAGTGTGGCAGGCCGCCAGGTTGACCTGCGCGTCTCCACGCTGCCGACCCAGTTCGGCGAAAGTACGGTGCTGCGCGTACTGGACCGTTCGGTGGTGTCGCTTGATCTGGAAAACCTGGGCATGCCGGATGATATTTTCAATAATCTGTGTGATGACATTGCCCTGCCCAACGGCATTCTTATTGTGACCGGACCGACCGGATCCGGAAAAACCACAACCCTGTATGCCGGACTGCGCCGGATCAACAAGGTGGAAACCAAACTGCTGACCGCCGAAGAGCCGGTAGAGTACGATATTGAAGGCATTATCCAGGTGCCGATCAATCCGGCGGTGGGCAATACTTTTGCGAATGTGCTGCGTGCATTTCTGCGGCAGGATCCCGACATCATCATGGTGGGTGAAATCCGCGACGTTGAAACCGCGCAGATTGCGGTACAGGCGGCGCTGACCGGGCATCTGGTGTTTGCCACGCTGCATACCAATGACGCCGCGGGGGCGGTCACCCGTCTGGTGGATATGGGGCTTGAACCTTTCCTGGTTTCATCAACCCTGCGGACAATTCTCGGCCAACGGCTGGTGCGCACAATCTGCGAACATTGCAAAACCCCCTACAAGCCCGACCGCGAAATTCTTGAAAGACTGAAGCTGTCCGACGCCGATGTCGGTGACCGCACATTCAACTACGGAGCCGGTTGCAGCAATTGCAACGGCACCGGATATCGCGGCCGGCGCGGTCTGTATGAGCATCTGCGCGTCAGCAATGCCATCCGCCAATTGATTAACGACCGTAAACCGACGCTGATGATTCAGCAAAAGGCCATTCAGCAGGGCATGCGGACTCTGCGGCAGGACGGTGTGCGTAACGTGCTGGACGGCTATACCACCGTCGAGGAAATTATACGTTACACATGAGCAAAATCGAACAAACCGTCATCATCGGCAGCGGTCCGGCCGGACTGACCGCCGCGTTGTATGCCGCCCGCGCCAATATGGAACCGGTTGTCTATGAGGGCATCCAGCCCGGCGGACAACTGACCACCACCACCGACGTCGAAAACTTTCCGGGGTTTCCTGAAGCCATCAGCGGCGTCGAACTGATTGATCTGATGCACAAACAGGCCGAACGCTTCGGGACAAGATTTGTTATGGATGAAATTACCGGCGGTGATTTCTCCAAACCGCCGTTTTCACTTAAAACCGGCGGCGGCGACACGATTACAGCGCGCAGTGTAATCATCGCCACCGGCGCCGCGGCGCGTTATCTGGGCATTGAATCCGAACAGAAACTGCTCGGCAAAGGCGTTTCCGGCTGTGCCACATGCGACGGGGCATTCTTCCGCGATCAGGATGTTGCGGTTGTCGGCGGCGGTGACACCGCCATGGAAGACGCGCTGTTTCTCACCCGCCTTTGCCGCAGTGTAACCATTATCCACCGGCGCGACGCTTTCCGTGCCTCAAAAATCATGGCGGAGCGCGCGCTTAAGCATCCCAAGATAAAGGTTATCTGGAACAGTGTGGTTGAAGAGGTGCTGGATGTGAGCGCAGGGGAAGTAACAGGATTGCGGCTGCGCAGCACCAAAGATGACAGTCTTTCTGAGATTGCCGTCAGCGGATTGTTTCTTGCCATCGGGCACACACCCAACACCGCCCCGTTTGCGGGGCAGATTAAGTGCAATGCGGCCGGATTTATTATTGCCGATCACACGCGCACTTCCGTGCCGGGTGTCTTTGCAGCGGGCGATGTGCAGGATCCTACCTATAAGCAGGCAGTAACCGCCGCCGGGTCCGGCTGTGAGGCCGCACTCAACGTGGAGCGTTATCTTGAACAAGAAGCCTGAAAGGGGTTATAACACCCAGGATGTCTGGTTGCGGCTGCTGCGCTTTGTGCGTCCCTATACCGGCCGGCTGGTTATCGGCATTCTGGCCGGGCTGCTTGCCGGCGGATCACTGTTCGGGTTGCTGAAAGCCGTGCCCGGCCTGATCATGCCTTTCGAACAAAAGCCGGTGCCGGCGGCGGTCACAGCAGAAAACGACGAGCCCCTCCAACCCGGACTGCCGGATGACCGCTACATAAGATCGGCTCAACGCTATGCAAAACAGATCGGGATTGATGTTGTTGCTGAAGACGGGCGCATGACCTGGCAGTTTATGGTGCTCAGTCTGCTGGCGCTGCCTTTTCTAGTATTAATCAGGGCTCTGGGCAATTACCTCAACCGCTATTTTATGCGCTGGGTCGGCAGTAGTGTTGTGCGCGATTTGCGCAACAGGCTTTTTGCCAATCTACAACGGCAGTCCCTGGCGTTTTTCGGCCGTTGTGATGTGGGTTCCCTGATCAGCCGCAGCACTAATGACGCAAATATCGTGGAACATATAATTTCCTCCAATATATCAGATGCCACCCGCGCTCCGGTTGAAATTACCGCAGCGGTGCTGTTTGTGCTGTACTTTTCATGGCAGCAGCAATTACTGGGCACCGTACTGGCAATGGGGCTGGTCTTTCCTTTATGTATTATTCCCATCATTCTGCTGGGACGCTATGTAAAGCGTTATACCCATCGCGCACTGGAACGCATCTCTGATGTTGTCTCGCGCATGCACGAGAATTTCACCGGCATCCGGGTGGTTAAGGCGTTTAATACGGAGAAACCTGAATATGAGCGCTTTTGCAAGATGAATGAAGGTTACTTCCGCAACATAATCAAAGCCCTGCGCGCCGAATTGTTGATGACCCCGCTGATGGAAGCCGTGGCGCTGGTGCTGGTTTCGGTGTTCTTTGTGGTCTGCTTTGCGCGCGGGATCAGGCTGTTCCAAATTGTGCCGATCCTGCTGGCGGGCGTGGTGGTTTACCGTCCGGTAAAACAGCTTGCGCGCATCAATGCCAACCTGCAACGCGGTTCGGCGGCGCTTGAACGCATTTTTAGGCTGCTGGATACCGATACCGCCCTGCCTGAAGCGGCCGAACCGGTCATCAAGCAGTCATTCGACGATCGCATTGAGTTCCGCGATGTTTCGTTCCGTTACGCGGATGAAGGTGAAGCGGTGGTTGCCGGAATAAATCTGGATATGCCGCGCGGATCAGTGGTGGCGCTGGTGGGTGAAACCGGTTCCGGCAAAACCACTATCGCCAATCTGCTGGCGCGTTTCTATGATCCTACCGACGGACAGGTTTTAATGGATGGAATCAATCTGCGCGAGATTGAAACCGCCGCGCTGCGAAGATTGATCGGCGTCGTCACCCAGGAAACCATTCTTTTCAATGATACGATTGCCGCCAACATTGCCTATGGCACCCCTGAAGCCACCCGCGAGCAGATTGAGGCCGCCGCCCGGCAGGCTAATGCACATGAGTTTATTATTGCCGATCCGCTGGGATATGACCGGGTGGTCGGCGAAAAGGGTTTTGTGCTCAGCGGCGGGGAGCGCCAGCGGGTGGCCCTGGCGCGGGCCATCCTGCGCAATCCGCCCATCCTGATTCTTGACGAAGCCACCAGCGCGCTCGATACCGTTACCGAAAAGCTGGTGCAGGATGCCATAGCCAAAGTGATGAAAGACCGCACTGTTTTTGCTATCGCACACCGCCTTAGCACAATCCGCCACTCCACCCAGATCCTGCTGGTCGATAAGGGCCGCATCATTGAACGCGGCACGCACGACGAACTATACGCCCGCGAGGGAGCATACAGGAAACTCTGCGACATGCAGTTCGGTACTGTCAAAAGTTTTATGAAAAGTATGAAAACGAGATTGGCGTAATTTTGAGCTATGGGTAGGGCAACGGAGGGATTAGGGATTAGGCGTTAGGCGTTAGGGAGAAGAACAATGGCTGTAAGGGATGTGAAGGAGTTGACGGTATACATCAAGGCATACCGGGTCGCTATGGAGTTTTTCGAAATCAGCAAGAGCTTTCCTGCGGAAGAGCGATATGCTTTGACATCTCAAGGCCGTCGTTCTTCCCGCTCTGTCTGCCATAACTTGCGGGAAGCGTGGGCGAAGAGACTGTACGAAGCCCACTTTGTCAGCAAGCTCTCTGATAGCATCGGGGAGAACTGGGAAACCGACACGGCGTTTGACTTTGCACGTGACTGCGGCTATCTCAGCACGGAAATGCACGCACAGCTCACGTCCCTAAACGCAGAGGTCGGCAAGATGCTGCGATCAATGCATGAACATCCGGAGAAGTTCCTAACGACTAGCGCCTAGTGCCTAACTCCTGGGGGAGAAA
>PXDI01000328.1 GCA_003565095.1 PVC group bacterium
AATGCTTGCTGGCAAATGACGGTGTGATCTGGTAGTTTGCGTTATATGAAAGCATCAAAACGGCAGCCGCATATAATTTTAATTGTATCCGATCAGCATAACCGTAAACTGGCGGGATGTTACGGGGATGGTTACATACGCACTCCGAACATTGACCGGCTGGCCGACGGGGGTGTGATCTTCGACAATTCCTATGCCCCTTCGCCACTTTGTGTCCCCAGTCGTATGGCACTGCTTTCTGGTCTGCCGCCGATGATTAGCGGTGTACACCACAACTCCCAGACACTGCCTTCACATATTCCAACCATAGCCCACAGCCTCGGGGCGGCCGGCTACCGGGCAGTCCTGTGCGGAAGGATGCATTTTATTGGCTCTGACCAGCGCCACGGCTATCATGAACGGCTGGTCGGGGATCACAGCGCAACCGGCACAGCCAACAAAGAAGCCCCGATGGGGATTTTTGACGGCACAACCGGACAGGATGCACGTATGCTCCACAAAAGCGGCTCCGGACGCGCACCGGTTAACGCCTACGATGAAGATGTTGCACGCGCTGCTGTCGATTGTATTGCCAATCATGACAACGATCAGCCGTTGTTCCTGACTGTCGGTTTTTACGGACCGCATAATCCATACGTTTGCCCCCGTGAACAGCTTGAGTATTACGAGAAGCAACTTCCGCCCATCACCGCGGATGATCTGCTCATCTGGCAGTCAAAAGACCACCCGGCAATGCAGGCATGGCGCGCAAGCCGCAATCTTGACAAGGTTGATATCCGCACTGTCAACAAGGCGCGTGCAGCATATTACGGAGCATGTGAAACAATTGACCGACATATCGGAAAAATCGTTGATGCTGCCGACAGCCGGCTTGATCCTGAAAAATTATTGATTGTATATGTTTCAGACCATGGCGATATGGCCGGCGAACGCGGAATTTTCTGGAAAAGTAATTTTTATGAAGGCTCAGCGGGAGTGCCTTGGATAATGCGACACTCCGGAGTTATTCCGCCCGCACAGCATATCAGCCGCCCGCTATCACTGCTGGATCTTGCCCCCACTCTAACGGCCTGCGCCGGAGCATCGCCTTTGCCGGGGACTACCGGTCAGGATTTATCGGAATACCTTTGCCGCGGGACCGAACCGCGGGAGCGTGCGATTGTCAGTACGCTTTCCGACCGGCGATGCGGCCCTTCCGCTATGATCCGCTACGAACAATGGAAATTGATCGTTTATCACGGCTATGAACACCCGGAGCTCTATAATCTGGAACAAGACCCCGCCGAGCAGAACGATCTTTCCGGACGTCCGGAATATGCTGAAATTGTGATGAATTTGCGCAAGGAGTTGCTGCAACAATGGGATCCTGAAAAGGTGCAGCAGATCAGCCGCTTGTCCGCCGAACAGCTCGCGCTTATCCGCGCAGCCGACGAACAGCATCCAGAAAAACCGATCGAGCAATGGCAGGCGGATATTGCCACACTGCGACTGGACTGAGATCAGAACTTCAATGGCTCTCGCCGCCGATGGTACCTTCGACAATATCGAATTCGCTGCGGTCGCGCACGGCGGTTATCACACCGTCTTCCAGATCCACCACTCGCGTAGAGGCCTTAAGCATTTTGTGATCATGCGTGGCGGTAATAATTGTAACCCCCATCTCATCGCGCAGTTTACCCAGCATTTCAATAATTTCCGCCCCGGTTTTCAGGTCAAGATTGCCGGTCGGTTCATCAGCCAGAATAATTGTCGGCGAGTTGGCCAGCGCACGGGCAATCGCCACACGCTGCTGCTGGCCGCCGGAAAGTTCATCCGGCCGGTGATGCAACCGCTCGCCCAGCCCCACCTTGGCAAGCAGTTCAGCCCCCTTTGCCGCGGCATCCGCATCCGCCATGCCGCCAAAAATCATCGGCAGGGTGACATTTTCAAGCGCAGACATGACCGGAATGAGATTAAAGGTCTGAAAAATATAACCGATACGGCGGCAGCGGATAAACGCCTGCTGAAACTGGTCCATTTTTGCAATGTCCGCCCCGTCAATCGTTACCGCACCCTCTGTCGGCATATCAAGCCCGCCAACCATGTTGAAAAGCGTGCTTTTGCCCGAACCTGACGGACCCATAATACTCAGGTATTCACCGCGATAGACATCCAGATTCACCCCGCGCAACGCCCAGACCTTCTCTTCGCCCATCTTATATAACCGCTTTACATCCCTCACGGTAATTATAATATCATTTGATGACACGTGCATGCCCCTCTTTGATCTCAATTTCATCACGATTTTGAATACGTTCAACCTGTCCGTCCCGGATCCATGCGATCCGGTCGGAGGCCACCAGCATCTTATGGTCATGCGTGGCTGTAATGACGGTGACACCCTCTTCTTTGTTGATTTTGCGCAACAGATCAATAATCTGCTCACCGGTCTTGCCGTCGAGATTGGCGGTTGGTTCATCCGCCAGCACAATTGCGGGATCATTAGCCAGCGAACGGGCAATTGCAACGCGCTGCTGCTGACCGCCGGACATCTGCACCGGCTTATGAAAAATGCGCTCCCCCAGCCCGACCAGCCCCAGCAGCCTGGCTGCTTTCTCCTGGGCATCCGCCTGCTGCATGCCGGCAAAAACCATCGGCAGCATCACATTATCCAGTGCGGTGGAAACCTGGATCAGATTGAAGCTCTGGAAAATATAGCCGATTTTATGACAACGCAGCCATGCCAGCTCAAAACTGTTCAATGAGGCAATGTCAACTTCATCAATATACACCCGCCCGGCATTCGGCCGGTCAAGACCGCCGATCATGTTGAAAAGCGTGCTTTTGCCCGAACCTGACGGACCCATAATCGAAACATACTCTCCACGCTGTACCGAGAAATCAACGCCGTTGAGCGCATGCAAAGTCTCACCGCCAAGCATATAGGTCTTGCGCACTTTCAACGCACGCACCACCTTGGTTGCCAACAGCGCATCTTCCGCCGCCTTCTTTTCCGCATTTGTTTTTTCTTCAGCCATCGTTTCCCGTTTCTCGACTGGTATCGACTGGTTTTACCCCGCTCGCTGAGCTTGCTCGGCGAGCAGAATTATTCAAGCTTGCGGCACCAGACTATTTGAAAAACTGAGCCCGTAATAAGCAAATTTGGAGATCAACACCCCGGCTTGCTCCAATCGGGCACAATAACAGTTCTCTGCATTCTCATTCATTTATCAAATTCTCTTGTCCGCCGAGCAAGCTCAGCGGACGCTACCTGTCCCATTCCTTGCAACCTTGCTACCTTGCTACCTTGTTACCTTTCCCTACAGATCCGACCGCATGGCATCGACCGGTTTCATCTGTGCGGCGCGCATTGCCGGATAAACCGCCCCGCCGACCGTCAACAGTATGCCGGCCACCAGTGTGAACAGCCCATACCTGATCAAATATGCCGCCGGCAGCAGCGTCATTGCCTCAGCACCATACATCCTCAAGCCCTCTCCGTACGTCAACGCCACGCCAACCAGCACACCCAGCACCGTACCGACAGTTCCCTGAAAAACACTTTCCAGCACAAACATTCTGACGATGAAGGCGTCCAGCGCACCAAGGCATTTCATTGTACCGATCTCACGAAAACGTTCGGTCACACTCATCAGCATTGAATTCAAAATACCCACAAAACTGATCAATAATGCCAGACCTGCCATCCAGCGGGTCTGGATGACGGTATCCCGTCCGGTACGCTCCAGCAATGTGCCGGCCGCCAGCAACCGCCGCACCAAAGCCGCCGAACCGCGTTCCTCGACATACATCAGCATAGCGTTGGAACATAAAATATACATCAGAAACGCTATCGGCAGGACGATGCCGGCAGTCACAAGGATCGACCGGCCGAGACGCACCCGGATGCTTCTCCATGCAATCGCCGCCGCCTTGCGCAAAGGCAACTGCCGCTGTCTTTCTGCTTCAACCTGTTTCACGTTACTCCCTGTCTACTTCCATTAAAATGATTCCTTTCGAAATCATCGTCTTCAAATATTCACTCACCGAATGCTCGGCCTCGCCCTGACTGATCTTGTGTTTCCGGGCAAATCTTTCAGTAATTTGACCGGCACTGTTTTTCCCGTCACACTGTTCATACACTTCAGCCCCCAGCTCATCCAGCACAAATGTGCGGCGCGCCTTTTCCGGCGCACCCAGCCGGCACTGCCAGCGCGGACGCGCAAAATCAAATGACAGACGCAAAGCCCCGTCTGCATCGCGCGCAGTTTCCAGCGCCTCACGCCTGACCGGTCGCGCCTCCAGCGCCGCTTCACGGTTAATCAATTCAGCCATCTGTATTCCCCACAATCGCGCCCCGGCCGTCGCGTCCCGTCGTTCATGCCGCCGCATGCCATTTGTCGGCAAATACCCCGTCAACCATGTTCCAGTTCATCCGGCTGACCGCATGCTTGATCTCCGCCTCCGGCGGCAACTCAGTCATATCAAGCTGGGCCAGCAGCAGGCGTTCAATATTCTTATCTTCCGCCCCGGCCGCCACCGTCTCTAATGAACGGCACCACTGCATCGGAAATGCCAGACGCTTACGGCCATATTGCAAAACCCCGTCCAGTTTCCCTGTATAATTGTCACAACTGAATACGTGCAAACCGCCGCTGCGTCGATAACGCCGGTGCTCCTGGAAAGGGAAACTCTCCATCCAGCGCAGTATTTCACGCCGTTTCAGGGCAAGCGCCGCAGGATAAACCTGGCGCACGGTCAGGCGCGCACCATCAGCTTCATGCCGTAACCGTAATGCAATATCGCCTGAATACAAATGCCATTGACTCAGCTCATAGCCCGGCGGTGAAACAAAGCCTGCCGAATACAGCGCCCAGCGAACCGCCTCGCCATGCTGAGACACCCGCAGTTCCGGCAGCGCTTTATTCAAAACAAACTGCTGGGCGGCTTTGGAAGCCCCGCGATTAACGGCCACTTCCAGCATCATTCCGACCGCGGCGGAATAACCGAACCACAGTCCGCGTAAACCGCCGCCACGCGAAGGCTGTTCCGCCACAAACGCGGTTGAACTGAATCCACGCGGTGCGGCAGAATCCTCAGAAGGCACATTACCAAGCTCGCGGATGCGGTTATGAATCCAGGCATGCCCGTCAAAGGATTTGCGCTCCGGACGCCACCAGGTAATCTTGAACGTCGCTTCCGCGTCATCACCCACAATTATTTCGCCGCGTTTCCACTCGCCCTGCACCTTCATCGGACGCCACGCACTCATAATCGGCATGCCCCATCCGCACCAGGCCAGCGCCAATGGAGCCTCCGCAACATTATTCGCTTTTGCGCTCATCTTTTTTTCTTGTACGGGTGCCTTGCAAGGCACCCCTTCCTAATACGGCAGATTAATCACACTCTTGGTAATAAACACAAATCCCATGCCGAGCATCGCGACCAGGCCCATGCCGGCGGTGAAGCCGGCGGCGAAAACCACACGGTATTGCGGCCACTTGTCCTTGAACCATTTACGACAGCCATAGCGGCCCAACAATGCCCCGATAACCGTCGGCAGAATGGTGTGTGGCACCGATTGATCCAGCCCGCGGATTATCCCGTATACCAGAAAAACCGGCAGGTTGAACCGTGCAAGAAACCCGTAGGTCAGCACTGCCAGGCCGAATCCGCCGCCGAGAAATTCCCAGCGAAACGCCTCCCGGAACGGGCTGATCTGCTCGCCGGGCAGCGTCGCCGTCCACATCAGCCCCTGCTGATAAGCCTGCAGCTCCCAGAACTCGTTGGCAAACGGGAAAATCGCGCTGGGAACCGGCCCCATCGACCAGATGAACTGCGCAAAGAGCACCGCACCGAAAATCGTCAATGGATACAATATGAATTCAGCCTTGATCAGGAAAGAGAACTTGGTGCCGGTCAGTTCCATTGTGCGGAATTCCAGCGCCTGATTGGCCTCGTTACGCAGCGGTATTGGCGCAAACCAGATGGCGGCCCCCTTGTAGCCGGAAAGGATAAACGTGGCCTCACGCACCATCGGAATGGCCATCTGCTGGCCGACAATACCCTCCATCCGCGCCGAAACATAACTGATAACCGGCGTGTAGACAAAGCCGTAAAACAGCAACAGCCACAACGGGAATTTTCCGCCGTAGAGCGGGCCTGACATATAGTTGACCAGCACATAGCCCACTGTTACGAAAATAACGGTCGAGGTAATATAAATTGCCAGTGCCACCCAGATTGATATATCACCGCGGCCCTCCGGCGGCGAAAATAAACGTTTCCAATCAAGCCCGGGACGCCCGGCTTCATCCATATCCTGCTTCTTCTGCTTGAAATTGCTGTAAAGATGCATAAAGCCGATCACCGCTACGGCAAAGCTCAACCCGATACCAAAACTGAAATAAAAGTCCATGACATTCACCTGCACGGTCTGGATGCCGCCGAGGCCCTGCTCCCAGCCGTCAAGAATGCCGACACGATGCAAGGTTGGATTGATAATCATCGTCAGGATCAGGCCGATCAGGCTGCCCATCATCGCCATGAAGGGCATTACCATCCCGCTGACAATCGCAGCCAGATCAAAGCTGACCATCATCGGCATCGCCGGCAGAAAGCCGTCGGTATAACGCGTGAGGTCAACAAAGGGGATCGGTATGATGGAAATCGGCCGCACCAGCAGCGCACCGGTAATAATAGGAATACCCAGGTAAACCATCCCGAACAGCATCCCGGCAAACGACCCCATACTGAAGACCCTCAGCCGCCATGTTTCTCTTTCGCTGGAAGCATCAGCCAGCGCGGTCATACCCATGGCCCCGACCGGTGCCATCGGAAAAGGCAGGCGCTCAACATCGGCAGTCAAACGGTAAATGATGTAACCGAGCCCCCAGTTGTCAATGCGGTCAATCAAACGCATAAACCAGCCCAGCATTATCGGAACCATCCACGGCGCCATAAAGAAATTACGAGCATTCAGCACGGCCGGATCGGATGGCGCAAACCAGAAAGGAATGAATTCGGTCAGTCCGAGCCGACGGAACTGCTCGCTTTGCATCAGAAACTGCTTCCACAGCAAATGGTGACCGGTTGTACCGAGTGCGGCACCGCACATGTAAAACAGAACAAAGATCTCCGGACGCTTTATCTTGATAAAGGCGCGGCGGCAAACCTCAACATACAGGATCACCGTCACCCATTTGGCCGCCCCCCCCAGTCCCTGACCCGCCACAAGCTGCATATATTGCGAAGCCGGCGCCATCACAAGGCCCACAAACAGAGCCATCAGTACCGTGCGCCAGCTAAAGCCGTCGGTAAACGAATCCGGTGCCTTCATCAGGTCACGGAATTCCTGGAACTCCCTGTCTTCGCGCATTGCCATCTTCTAAAACTATCCTTTCAATGAAACGGTCATTCCGGCCGCTTCGGCCTGCCGTATATAGGCCATGACCCGCTCACGGCCGATGTTGCGCCAGCCGAGTAATTGACGGCGCAGGTCGGAAACAAATACCCGGTTCATACGATGCCAGTTGCCGGGATGTCCCGCACGATGGATGATATCAACGTAAACATTGCAGATATCATCTTCGCCCGCCGGTTTAACCAGCAGTTGAATATCCTGCCGCACCCCAAGGTCATAGGGTTCAATCCATACAGTAGCCGCCACCCCCCCCATACCTCCGGGAATTTCCCCCGGATCAAGGTAGCTGATATTGTCGCTTGAAAAATGCCCGATATTGCCTTCACGGTGGGCATCCAGATAATCGTACACGAAAGCCAGCACTCCGGACGCCGCCGCCGCCGTAACGGTAAATGGCAACTGGTCGTGAATAACGCCGTCCTGCGGATCGGGCAGCTTCCAGCCGGTGTCGCTGCTGGGCGAAGCAATCTTCGCAGCCAACAGCGCCGGAACCAGCGCCGCCAGCAAGACGACAATAATGACCAGTACCATCGTCTGCACCACCTGCGTTCCCGAATAATTCAGGGTAATGCCGCCCATCCAGCCCATGCGGCTGAAAAGTGTTGCCAGCCCCTGCCCGAACACATAACCGGACATCCCGCCCATCAAACCGTAAGTCAACGCTTCGGCCATGAAAATTCCGGCCACATGCACCGGAGCCAGCCCCAGACTAGTGTACACATAAATTTCACGACGGCGTTCAGCAATCGAGTTCAGCATCGTATTGAAAATAATCATGCCGGCGACAAGCAGCGGGATCCACAAACTACGCGGCGGACGCGGGATAAGACGCGCAGCGGCCAGCACACCGACGTTCTCGCCGGTACTGAAATATATCGGTAAATCAAGACGCTGCGCCAGACGCTGTGCAAGGTCGGCGGCCGCTTCAGACGAAGGCATTATGACATTCACCGCATGCACACCAAACCCCTGTAACCCCGGCACACGTGCCACAAAAACCGCATCAAGCGGGTTCAGTTGCTCAATCCCGTCCATAGCGGCGGCGGTTGCATCGCCCAGCGAGCTGAACGCCAGTTCTGAAAGCATCGTGCGCTCATCTCCGGTAACCGCGGTGTAATCGAACGGCATGATCGAAGCACCGGTCAGCATCAAAGCATTATCGACCAGCTCTTGTCCATCGAACGCCCCGGTAAAGACCAGCTCAGTGCCGCTGACCATCACCGGGTCACCTGGCTCAAGCTCAAGCGCCGCGGCAGTTGACGCCGCCAGATAGCAGCCGCCGGGGTCATCAAAAAAACGCTGCCAGTCCGGCATGATACGATCCATGCCGGTCAGTTGCGCTTCTCCGGGAACAAACGCCATTCCGCCACGCAGCATCATCGAGCGCCCAGAGCGCGGCGCAACAACATGTACCCGCATGTTCATGTCTTGACGTCCCGCCGTCCACCAGTAATGCGGAATAACCACCGCGTCCTCTCCGGCAATCGATTCAACCAGATCAAGCACTTCGCCCGACATCTGATCACGATCGCTGCGCTGCACCAGTACACCGGTGAAAAACGGCCGCACCGGCAGCTCAAGACGGTCAAACTCCATCACACGCGTAGTAGATGAAAAACTCAACAGCGCAAATGTAATCAATGCCACGGTAACACCGGTCAGTGTCGTGCGCAGCTTGCGCTTGCGCATGGTGGCAATCCCGATGGTCAGCGCACAGGCAAGCAGACCGCCGCGCGCAGTGTCGGCCCCGCTCTCCTCAGCACGTCCGCTGCGGATTTTCTTCACATCCGACTCAAACTGCTTTACCAGAATCGACATCGCCATCAGGCTCAGGAAAATCACCAGAAATGCCAGAATGATAATCAGCGGCTGATTGGTAATGCGGAAAGCAGGATGAAAACTCCAAAGCGTGCCAACCATCACCACAAAGATACCGAAGGTACCGGCAATCTGGCGATAGATGTGCGATGAGGCAAACAGCAGCCGTTCCATCACAACCGAGAACGGCAGCAAACCCAGCAGCAGGAACATGACCGCGCGGATCACGTCATCGGCGCTGCCTCTGACCCCCTGGTAATTACGCAGCTCATTGGCCAGCGCCGCGCTTGATGCACGGAAGACCCCGGCGGCGTCACCGCGTTCGTACGCAGTTTCGGCTTCTGCAATATAACTGGCGGCGCGGTCATGCAGGCGGTCAAGAATCTC
>PXDI01000345.1 GCA_003565095.1 PVC group bacterium
CAGTCATTTCACTACCGGGCGGTTGACTATTCCTTACCCGGAGAGGCTTCTGCACTTGTGGCGCGTCCCTCTTCGACCTGCAACCATTGCCAGGTTGCCCATAAAACTTTTGACAGTACCTACCAGATTATATCTTTTTGAGTCTTCTTTTTTGTCATGTATGTCGGTGCTGTACAAAAAAATGCACCAAATCATGCACCAACTCGCAGATGCGCTCCTGCGTCACCACCCCCGCGACACCGTCCGTGCCGTTTCAGGAGTGAACGACGCGGCAGGCATAGCGATTGAAGGCCGGATCATTTGTAATAAGCGGAATGCGTCTTTGAATGCTCTGCGCAATCAGCATCCGGTCAAACGGGTCACGGTGATGAAAAGGCAGGTCTTGCAGTGCTGCTGCATCCCGGCCGGAATAATCCAGCATTTCAAATCCGGCACGCTCCGCCTCGTCAACCGGATCAAAATTGACCGTCAGTTTGCCGATAGAAGCTTTGATTGTAATTTCCGCAATGCTGATGGCACTCACATAGACAATCGATGCCGTCGATTCGATTACCCGCCGTTGCGGTTGTGTAATCTTGCCGGGATCTGATAATGCCCAAAGAAAAATGTGCGTATCCAGCAGCAGCTTCATTTAGCATTACCGTAAAACATTTCATTTATGACCGGATCTTCTTCTAAAAAATCGTCCGGAACTGTCAGCTTACCGGCAAGCTGACCAAGCTTCCGTTTGCCCGTCGGCTTGTGTGGAACAAGATCAATCAGCGCCAGCCCATGCTTGGCGATAATAATTTGCTCACCATGATACGCCCGGTCAACAAGCTGCGAAAGATGCGCCTTTGCCTCGGATAAATTTACAATCATAGTCTTCGTTCCTTAATATGGTCAATTAGACCATAACTAGACACATAGGTCAACATTTTCAATTTTTGACCTGCCATGGTAACTACGACAGGTTGAAGGTGGTTTGCCGGTAATATGTGTAAACTGGCGTGAGAACAGGAACGGGTCGGCATAGCCAAGCGCCTCAGCGGTTTCGCTGACGGATTTGCCTTCTTCTTCGAGCAGGTAGCGGGCGTGGCGCATGCGCGCTCTGACCTGGTATCCCTTGGGGGTGATGCCGTAAGCTTTACGAAACTGGCGCGTGAAATATTTCTGCGAAAGCCCGGCCATTTTTGCGAGCTCCCCGATCGTTTCGCGGTGCACTGTTACACTGTCAATATGTGCGCGAATCCGTTCCAGCCGCAGCATGGCGGGGTTTTGCCGGCGTTGCTGTTCACGCCGCATCTCACGCAGAATAACATGCGCCATTGTTCCGGCATAGGCCGCGTCCTCGTGCGTGCCGCGTGTGGCATGTTCGTGGAGAGATTCAAAAAGCCCTTTGAAATAGTCGTGATCCGTGACCTTGACGGTGTTCAGTCGTGTTGCAACTGCGGGGAATTGTCCGGATTGTGTTGTGATGACAAGGTGAAACTGCACAAAATCGGGCGGGTTGGTCGGAATTGCCCCCAGGCCGAAACGGGTTTCGGGCGCGAGAACTATGAGCACACTGCGTGACAGCTCAATGCGTTGTTCGCCGGATTCAAGCCATCCCTTACCGCCACGGCAAAACAGCACGTTGTACGCGGGAAGTATCCTGTCCATACGACCTTCACCCCAGGTCGGCCATACACGCAGGCTCCACGATTGGATCACATTGTACGTTGCCTGCCGTGGGTCGGGGAAGGGTTCGCTCCTTATCGGTTTATCTTTATGAGTGTTCTTTTTTGTCATGTTTATGACCCCTTGTATCATTTACAGACAGTAGATAATCGCATATTGTTACTGTAATTCAATCGTCTTTTTTGACATAAGGAATCAGGCAATGAGCAGGACAAGGCCCAACATACTTTTCTTTTTCACCGATGATCAGCGCTTCAACACGCTGAATGCGCTGGGAAATCCGGAGATCATCACGCCGACCATGGATCGTCTGGTGGCACAGGGAACCGCTTTCACGCATGCGCATATTATGGGCGGGTGTGTCGGCGCAATCTGTATGCCGTCCCGGGCCATGCTGATGACCGGGCGGACGTTGTTTCATATCGAGAAGAACGGCAGTGTGATTCCTGAAGCGCACCATATGTTTCCCGAACATTTTCGGGCGCAGGGTTATGCCACATTCGGAACGGGGAAATGGCACAACGGTACCGACGCTTATGCGCGGTGTTTTAGTGATGGCGGCGAGATCTTTTTCGGCGGGATGTCGGATCACTGGAACGTTCCGGCCTGCGCTTTTCAACAGGATGGAAACTATCCCGAAGCGCATCCTTTGCGTGAACGGCGGGGGAACCTGATTACCGGTTACAATGCGTGCTACGATCACTTTGGTCGTAAGCATTCCAGTGAGTTATTCTGCGATGAAGCGATTGATTTTCTGGACAACCGCCGTCCGAATGACCGTCCCTTCTGCGCCTACGTGTCGTTCATGGCTCCGCATGATCCGCGCGAGATGCCCGGTGAGTACTTGACAATGTATGATCCTGCCGCGCTGACGTTGCCGGAGAATTTCATGCCTGAACATCCGTTCGACAATGGTGAGCTGCGGATTCGCGACGAATTACTGGCGCCGTTTCCGCGCACCGAGGCAGAAATCCGGCGTCATCTCTGTGACTATTACGCCATGATCACCCACGCCGATGCCCAGATGGGGCGGGTGCTGGAAGCATTGAAACGGACGGGCGAAATGGATAACACGATTATTGTTTTTGCCGGTGACAACGGTCTGGCTGTCGGCTGCCACGGGCTGATGGGCAAGCAGAACCTCTACGAGCACAGCGCACGTGTGCCGCTTGTGATGGCCGGGCCGGGTGTGCCCGTTGGCGCAAGGCGCGATTCCCTGTGTTATCTGCTGGATATTTTTCCGACACTTTGCGATCTGACCGGACTCCCGGTTCCCGAATCGGTTGAGGGACATAGTTTGCTGCCGGTTATGCGTGGAGAGCAAGCCGGGCGGGACGCTTTATTTTTGGCATACAAGAACATTCATCGCGGTATCCGTACCCGCACGCACAAGCTGATTGAATACAATGTAAATGGCACGCGCATGACGCAGTTGTTCGATCTGGTGCAGGATCCGTTCGAGTTGAAAAATCTTGCAGCGAGTGCGGAGCAAGCGGCGCTTCTGGGTAAGCTTCGAGAGCGCCTTGTGGAACTTGCCGCGGAACTTAACGATCCGGCCGAATGGGTTGAAAATATCACTAGTATTCTACAAGATGGCAGATTCGCCGGGCGCAGAGGCCCGGCCTACAGCAAAAAACCTAGTTTTTTGTAGGCCGCCACTCTGCGGGCGGCGTATTTTGGTCTAAAATATCACAAAAAAGGAGTCGATTGGATAATGAATGCAGTCCCAACTTATTTGAAAGATTATGAGACTCTGTATACAACCGATCCGCGCGCGGCGGCGGTGCAGTGGTTTCGCGACGCAAAGTTCGGCCTGTTCGTGCATTATGGCCTGTATTCGTTGTTGGGCGGCGAGTGGCCGGATATGCGGGTGACAAACAAGGGCGCGGAATGGATTCGCTGGACCGCGCCGATTCCGCTGGATACGTATGCAGCGCTGCAAGCGGATTTTACGGCTGAGAAGTTTGACGCGGATGCTATCTGCAAGTTGGCGATCTCGGCCGGGATGCGCTATGTGAACCTCACCACTCGCCATCATGACGGTTTCTGTCTCTGGGATACAGCCACCACGGATTTCTCTTCGGTACACGCTCCCGCCCGGCGGGATCTGGTGCGCGAGATGGCGGAAGCATGTCAACGGCATGGGCTGGGTTGTTTTCTCTATATCAGCCATGGTCGTGAATGGTGGCACCCGGATGGACCGGATACCGGCGTGGATGAGCATGGCTATAATGCGTCCAAACCCGAATGCCCGGAGGACGCGGGACGGATTCATTTTGGTGATGACGTGCAGCTTGACCGTTATCTGGATTTGATTCATGCGCAGATTATGGAAATCTGCCGCTATCCGGATATTGCCGGCATCTGGCTGGATGGCGTTGGCAGCTTTTTAAGCATACCCGATGGCGTCAAGCGCAGCCGTTGTCAGGATCTCTATGACAAAATCCACGCGGTATCGCCGCATATTCTGGTCAGTTACAAGCAGGGCCTGAGCATGACTGAGGACTTCTTTGCGCCTGAACGCGGAATTACGGAAGCGCCCGACAGCCGGCCGTATGAAATCTGCACCACGTTACAGCCGCGGTCGTGGGGATACAAAAAGGCGGACGACGGAAAACATCAGAATGCCGATTGGGTAATGGAACAGCTTGCCGCCGCGGCGGCCATCCCGGCGAATCTGCTGCTCAACACCGGCCCGAAAGGCGACGGCAGCGTTCCGGATGAAGACGTGCGCACCCTGGTCGAGGTTGGCCGGCGGTTGCGAAGCAATCGCTGCTGAATCGATGAGGCTAACGATAGTGTCAAAAGCTCTATGAAGAGTAATGAAAGCTGTATGTGGGTATGTGAGTGTGTGAGTGTGTGGGTATGTGAGTATGTGGGTGAGTCTGGGTTGGTCAACATGATGGCCAACGCAGACCAGTGGTGTATCTCATGCAGTCAAGTTTGAGCAGATGAGACCGAATATGAACTCCCAATCTCCCATACCCACGCACTCACACACCCACACACAAACACAGGGGAGAATAACCAATTAGCTCCAAGTACTTGATGAAACGACGATTAGCCCCAAGACTGGGGCGCAATTCTTGACAGAACGTAAGGAAATCTAAGGATAAGCGCAATGAGTGAGAACTTGTTTGAAATCAGTAATCTGCACGGAGCGGGAAAACTCAAACCGCGCCGTACCCTGCAAATCGCGTCTTCACCGATCAGTGTCGGGTTTGAAACGCTTGATCGTTATCATTTTGATCCTAAGAAGACCTATCCGCATCTGGCCGAGCTGGGGGCGAAATGGGCGCGGGTGCAGACGGGCTGGAACCGTTGTGAACGCGAGCAAGGTGTCTACGATTTCACCTGGCTGGATGAGGTTGTCGACGATCTGTTACGGATAGGCGTGCAGCCGTTTTTCAATCTGGGCTTCGGTAATCTGCTCTACACGCCCGATGCCCCGCACGATTCGGCCCGCGGCTATGTTGCCTTCTACTATGGCGATGAAGCCGCGGCGGCCTGGCGCAACTTTGTTGACGCGTTGACCCGGTATTTTGCGGATCGTGTCAGCCACTGGGAAGTGTGGAACGAACCGAATACGGGTGGGTTCTGGAATCCGAAAGCCGCGAGCCCGAAGGACTACGTCCGTCTGCTGCGCGAAACCGTGCCGATTGTCCGTGCGAATGTGGCCAGTGCCACCGTTATCGGCGGGGTGTTTGCGGCGGTGCATCCTGTTCACGCGTTGTCGTTCGGAGAAACCTGTTTTCGGGAAGGCATGGGCGAATGCGGCTGCCCGTTCCCCGGCGCCGTCGTCTCCGCAACCGCATGGCACGGAACCGAGACGCCGTGGGAAACACCGGTGCTGATCGACCCCGTAACCCAAACGTTTTATGAATTGCCAACAGACAATATCTCGCCGGAAGGCGGAACCTTCTCGCTGCCCGTCCTTGACGGACCGTTGCTGTTGGCTGATAGTGCGATGCTGGAACGTGAGGGATTGATAAATGTACAATAACACCATGCTTTCATGAACATTAAAAACCGAGAAATCTACAATGGAAAAAACCAGAAACATCCTTCTGATTGTAACTGACCAGCACTATGCCGAGGCGATGAGTTGCCTTGCTGGTTCGCGCTTTCTTCAAACGCCTTCGCTGGATCGCTTGGCACAGCAGAGTATGCGTTTTTCGCGCGCGTATACGGCAAGTCCGGTGTGTATTCCGGCGCGCAATGCCATGTTTACCGGGCTGTACCCTCATCAGACTGGAATTCTCTGTAACCGCAGTCATCCACGTAATCCCAGCCCGGTTAATACAGAGGACGGGTCGCTACTGCCGCCGGCGATCAAAGGTATGGGTTGCTATTTCGCGGATGCGGGTTACGAGACCGCCTATTTCGGCAAGTGGCACCTGAACTTTGATGAGCAGAATAAGCAACACCATGGGTTTGCCGTGACCGGGGTTCTTAAAAACACGGGTCACGATCCAGAGATTGCCGATGCTACCGCCAACTATCTCAGGTCAGAGCATGACCGGCCATTTCTTGCGGTGGCTTCGTTCTGCGATCCGCATGACATCTGTCAATGGGCCGATAAGCGCCCGCTTCCCGGCGGGGCGCTGTCTGTGCCGCCGGAAGAAAATCAACTCCCGCCGGCACCGGCCAATGCCGGGTCTACCCGGAACGGCGGTGATATTCTTGCGCTGCTGCGGGATGGTTACGGGCATCATGTCCATGTTCCGTATGACGTTGATACTCCAGATGCCGTGCGCAAATGCCGTGAATTGGCCTGGGCCTACTATCGGCTGATTGAACGGGTTGATGCGCACATCGGCACCATTCTTGATGCGCTGGAAGAATCGGGCCATGCCGATGATACTCTGATTGTCTATACCAGCGATCATGGCGAACTGCTTGGTGCGCACGGGTTGGTACAGAAATCATTCTTTTATGAGGAGGCCGTGCATGTGCCATTGCTTGTCAGCAGTCCGGGCAGCAACCGCAAGTCCTGTGACCGGCTGGTTAATGCAAGTGTTGATTTACTACCGACCCTGCTTGAATCGGTGGGCATTATAATTCCGGACCATCTGTCGGGGCGCAGTCTCTGCCCGCTGGTTAACGGCGGCGAAATCAGCGACTGGCGCGATGCCGTCATCGGCGAGGTGCATTTCTGCCAGCCGCGACTGCCCGAAGGAACCCCTCGTGCATACGGGCGGATGGTTCGAACGCCGCGCTACAGCTACTGGCTGTTCGATCATGGTCAGCAGCGCGAGCTGCTGTTTGACACGGAAGACGACCCGGGAGAAACATGCAATCTGGCCTCTTCCGGTGAGCATGGCGAAATCCTGCACCGGCACCGTGAGCTGCTGACGCAGCACGCAGAGCAAACGGACGATGCGCAGGCAACCCAAATGTTACGGGCGATTGGCTTTAATATATAAACCGGAACAGCGTATGAATGAACTGCTGCTGATAGCTTTGGTTTCAGGGGCGGCCGGTCTGTTGCAGGGGGCGGTGGGCTTTGGCTTCGGCCTGCTGGCGCTGGCAGTGTTGAGCGCCCGCCTGCCGGTGGGAGAGGCCACCGCCATTCTTGCGCCGGCAAACTTGGTCGTGAATCTCGTCATGCTGGCTTATCTGCGTCGGTATTTTTCGTTTGATCGTCTGCGCCTGCTATTGCTATCGTCAATGATCGGCGTCCCGGCGGGAATATTTTTTCTGGTGATTGCGGATGCTTATTGGCTGCGTTTGGCGCTGGTGATAATTCTGTTCACGGCGGTCGGGCAGCATCTGATTCCCTCTTCCGGAGATAAACCCTGGCCTAACTGGAGCGCATTACCTTGCGGGTTGCTTTCCGGCATGCTTACCGGAGCTTTCGGCACCGGCGGCCCACCGGCGGTGGCCTATGTGCATCGTCAGGGCTTTGACCGTCGCCGGTATGCCGTAAGTCTGCAGGCCGCTTTTGGTCTGGGCTCTCTGTTACGCCTGCCGGGGCTTGTGGCTGGCGGTGTGTTGGATTTTTCCCATTTGCTGCCGGGAATTACGGCTGTGCTTTGTGCGCTGGCGGGCGCTACGGCGGGAGTGTTGGTGCTGCATCGTCTTTCTAACCGTATTGTGGCGCGCGCCAGCGTCGCACTGCTGGCGATAATGGGGGTGCGTCACATGCTGCTTTTACTAAGAGAGTTATCTTTATGAAGCCAATCAGTGAAACTTTGACGGCAATCGGACTGGATCAATGCCCGGCGGCAATCAGCGATGCTGCTTATGCAGCGGCTGAACGGCTGTTGCTGGACAGTCTGGGATGCGCGCTTGCCGGAAACGGGCAGCCCGGAATCAGTGACGTGTGCAGGCTGATGCAGCGCTGGGGCGGCGCGCCAGAGGCGGATATGCTTTTTCACGCCTGCCGCCTCCCGGCGCCCCAGGCCGCTTTCGCCAACAGCGCCATGATTCATGCTCTTGACTATGATGATGTCTACAGTCCCGCCTCGCTGCACCTGACTTCAGTGATCGTGCCGGTTGCGCTGGCTGCCGCGCAGATGGAAAAAACTTCGGGCAAAGACCTGCTGGCGGCGATCATTATGGGGATTGAAGTCGCCATTCGGATCGGCCGGGCAGAAAAAGAGTACCGGCGTGGACTTGGGTTTCTGCCATCTTCGCTGGTTGGAGGCTTCGGTGCGGTGATTGCCGCAGCCCGGTTGCTGCATCTCGATCACACCATGACCGTCCATGCGATGGGCATCGCCTATGCCCAGGCCGCGGGCAATCGTCAAGCCCTGCTGGATATGACCTTGACCAAGCGCCTGCAACCCGGGTTTGCCGCCCGCTCGGCGCTTTGGGCGGTGGAACTCGCCCGCAACGGCATTTCCGGGCCGCACCGTGCTTTTGAAGGCAAGGCGGGTTATGGGGCGGTCTATCTCAACGGTGGCATTCTTTCGCTCGAAGATATGGCGACCGGTAATTCCGGTTTTTATATCGAGAAAGTTTCCATCAAGCGTTATCCGAGCTGTGGAGCCTGCCACAAGGTTCAGGAGGCGGCTGAATTGCTGATGGCGGAAGAACAGCTTGACGCGCGGGACATTGACAGGATCGAGCTGTTCGGCTGCGGTCCCGGCGGACTTGTTGGCGGCCCATTCGATCCGGGTGATCATCCGCAGGTTGCCGCCCAGTTCTGCGCTGCGTGGGGCGTTGCACATACGGTCCTGCGCGGGCCGGCGGTATTAGAAGACTATCGTGATGAGGCCGTGGCCTCGGATCATGAGGTTGCCGTGCTAGCCAACGCGATTCAACATGTTGACCGGCCGGAGAATCTGCCGCCACTGGGGCCGCAGCCGCCCGGTTTTCATCCGGGGGCCTATTGCCCGCAAGGGGTGATCTTTTACACGCGGGACGGGCGTAAACTCATCCGTGCACGTACACCTGCGCAGACCAGCGATCCCGCCCGGGCAACGATGGAAACGGTGCAGGCCAAGTTTCATGAATGCGCCCGCTATGCCGGAATCAAGGAGCAAGGCCGCGTTCAGAAGATGATTGATACTGTGTTGGAATTGCGCCAGGCACACGAAATTTCAGAAATGATGCGACAATTTTCTGTAATCCCATACACCAAGGAGCACTGATATGGATACAAACACAAATGACTATGCAAGCCGGACCGACCATCGCAACCACGCGCTGGGCGTGCCGCCCACCCCCGAATGGGACGCCTTGCGTGCGCTTCCCGGCCGCGAACTCGACCGTCTGGGATCCCGGCTGGCCTACTGCTGCCGGATGGACCGCGCCTGGACGGTGATGCTTCACAAGCAGGGACTGGTGGACACGGCCCTGGCCCGCCGCGTTCTCCAGGCCCTGGTCCTGACCGGCGACGAGCGCGGCTGGGGCGGCGAGGACTGGCTCAAGGAACGGCTGGGCGGGGACGAGCA
>PXDI01000115.1 GCA_003565095.1 PVC group bacterium
ACGCCTATGTCCGGTGGACCGAACAGCGTAACATGGCGGCGTTCCTGCAACTTGTGGCTGAAGGCAAAGTTACACCTTCTGCTTTGATAACACACCGCTTCGTGTTTGACGACGCTGTCGCTGCTTATGAGCTTTTGCGGAAAGGGCAGGGAGCCAGAACGCCGCCCACAGAGGGGCGGCCTACAGCAGAAGGCAATGGCCTGATTTCTGGCTGTAGGCCGGGCCTCAGCGCCCGGCGGAGTCTGGATGATGTGCATCCGGCAGAAGATGGTGATGTCTTGGCGATTGTGCTGGATTATCCCGGAGGTGATGAGCAGCCGGCTAACCTCGATCGCAAAGTGGTGCATCACGTCACCCCGGTTTCTTCAGACAAAGTCGGCATATCATTCATCGGTGCCGGTAGTTTTGCCTCAGGTGTTTTGCTGCCTGTGTTCCGTAAGCAATCAGATGTCGCGCTGCGACAGGTTTGTACTACGCGCGGGATGACAGCGGAACAAGCGGCTAAACGGTTTGGGTTTGCGGTTTCAACAACTGATGTGAATGAAATTCTCAGCGATGAATCAACTGACGCGGTTGTGATTGCTACCAGACATTCGACGCACGCCGGTCTTGTCTGTCGCTGCCTGGAGGCTGACAAGCATGTCTTTATTGAAAAACCGCTGTGTCTGAATATGTCTGAGTTTGAGGGAATCTCAAAAGTTCACAAAGGGAAAGCGCGGCTGTTGCATGTCGGATATAATCGCCGGTTTTCTAAACATGCAATGGCTGTGCGTGATTATTTTGAAAATACCTTGGCACCACTTACGGTCTTGTATCGTATTCAGGCCGGCAGTCTGCCTGCTGATTCATGGGTGACTAATCCCGATGAGGGCGGAGACCGGATTGTCGGTGAAATGTGCCATTTTCTTGATCTATGCGGGTTCTTTTGCGGCGAACAAGCCAGGAATGTTTATGCAGTAAGTACTGCCGCCAAAAATAATGACCGTTCAATCAGCGCCACTATTAATTATGTGAATGGAGCCGTTGCCGTAGTTCAATACATTGTTGATGGAACAACTGAACTGCCAAAGGAATATGTCGAAGTGTCAGGAGGCGGACGTACCGCTGTGATAGATAACTTTGTTAAAACGCAGTTCTATGGGGATATACGTAAGCCCGTTCGCGGTTCTGACAAGGGCATTGCTTCCGAAATTGAAGCATTTGTCAGAAGCCTGAAAGGCGGCGAAGGACCTCCAATAGCCTGGGAGGCTATTGCTCAGTCAATGCGCGTAACCTTTGCCGTTCGCGAATCAGCCAGAACCCAAAGCGGTATCGAGTTGGCGTAGAGCGTAGGGCGTAGGGCGGGGTGAACGGTATTCCGGTTGTAGGCCGGGCCTCTGCGCCCGGCGGGAAAGAGAGACGCCGCCCGCAGAGGGGCGGCCTACAGAATTATCCGGCCCCATGCTCCAAGCTCCACGCTTTATCAGACGTTCCACGAATCCGGGCTGCTTCTGCTTCAGATCGACAAAGTTTGCGACAAAGCTCGCGACAAAGTTTTCTTCCCCTCGTCTACAGTCTGCAGTCTGCGGTCTGCAGTCTTCCCCTGCCACCTTGCAACCTTAATACCCATGCTCTCATACTACAACCGAATACTGCGAACATACCTGCGTCCCGGCGGGAGTAATCTGTCATTCTGGCATGAGACACCAGAGTTGAATCCGGCCGCGTTTGAGCCGGATAGTTGCGCCTATTTCATGACCTTTACCGGTAAGGCGGAATATCCCGGCCCATTCGATGGTAATGGTGTGCCGCTGCTGGATTACCGCGGCGATATCGGCCGGCAGTATAATCCGATTGCCATCGCGCAGTATGGGCTGGCGCTTATCAACAAGGCAGACTGCAGACCCGCCTTCGCGGCTTCGCCGACTACGGCGGGCAAGACGCAGACTGCAGACTGTAGACTGCAGACTGCAGACCGCAGACCCGCCTTCGCGGCTTCGCCGGCTACGGCGGGCAAGACGCAGACTGCAGATATTAGTTACAAGGTTACACAGTTACAGAGTTGCAAGGGGCAGATTGAAAATCACGTTTTACGTTCTGCGTTCCACGTTCCACAATCTGCAATCGCCTGTGCGGACTGGCTTGTTGAAAACCTTGTGGAGAATCAGCAGGGCGTAAAGGTCTGGATGCACCGGTTCGACTGGCCGTATTTTCAGTTGCTGAAAGCGCCGTGGTATTCCGGTCTGGCGCAAGGGCAGGGCATCTCTCTGCTGCTGCGGGTGTGGCGGCTTACGGGAGATGAACGCTATCTTGATGCTGCTGTTAATGCATTTGAAGCAATGACAATTCCTACGACTGATGGCGGAGTGCAGTTTGTTGATGAAGACGGCGATGTCTGGCTTGAAGAGTATATCACCGCCCCGCCGACGCATATTCTTAACGGGTTCATATGGGGACTGTGGGGAGTGAGAGATTTAGTCGTTAGTCGCGAGTCGTTAGTCGGTAGTGGGGAAGGGGAGGAGAAGGGGAGAGTCGTTAGTCGTCAGCCGTTAGCCGGTAGTGGCGGAATGGGAGTCCCCGCTTCGCGCTTTGCGCTAAGCAGGGCAGGCGGGCGTCGTGAGTCGGGAGTCGGGAGTCCTTTGGCACAGGGCATAGGAGCCACAGGGGCTGAAGATTTATGGCAGCGTTGCGTGCGGACACTTGAGCACAATCTTGCGCGTTTTGATTCGGGGTTTTGGTCTCTATACGATCTGGCTCCGGTCGGCATCAAAAATCCTGCCAGCCCGTTCTACCATCGGTTGCATATTGTCCAATTGCGGGTGATGCATCAACTAACAGGTAAGGCTATATTTGCCGAAACCGCTGACCGTTGGGAGCAGTATGCCGCAAAGCGCTTCAACCGCCACCGCGCATTTGCAAATAAATGTTTGTTTAAGCTAAAGTATTATTGAGCAGTAGATCACTATTGATATCGTATGTGCTGCTCGCCGACCTTGGTCGGCGAGCGGAATAATTCAGGAAAGAACTAGGTGATGAAAACAAACAAGTGTTTGGATTGAGCAAAGTTATGTGCTTCACGCTATTCTTGCTCAAAAAAGTTCTGCTTTTTAAACAATCCAGTTCAGCAGAATTGTCTTGTTCGCCGACCAAGGTCAGCGAACGCATTAACCTGCTCTGCTCTCCTTCTTCCCCTTGTAACCCTGCTACCTTGTAACCTTGTAACCTTTAAAAATGAACATCCTCTTCCTATCCCACTATTTCCCGCCTGAAGGCAACGCCCCGGCAACGCGTGTGCATGCGCTGTCGAAATACTGGGTGTCGGCCGGTCATAATGTTACAGTAATTACCTGTGCACCGAATGTTCCGCGCGGTATCGTTTATGAGGGCTATCGCAATTGCTGGCGTCAGGAGGAATTTGTCGACGGAGTGCGGGTGATTCGTGTGTGGACGCTGCTTGCCGCCAATTCCGGGATTCTAAAGCGCTCGTTGAACTATCTTTCCTATGCATGGCGGGTTTTGTTTGAAAAACGCGTCTTCACGCAAGCTGATGTAATCATTTCTACAAGTCCTCAATTTTTCTGCGGACTGGTCGGCGCATGGATGGCAAAACACACCCGCAGGCCTTTGATTCTTGATATCAGGGATCTATGGCCTGAATCAATTGCAACGGTCGGAGCTTTGCAGAACCGTCCGCTTTTGAGGATGCTTGGCTCAATGGAGCGCTGGATGTACCGTCAGGCTGAAAAAATAGTTACAGTGGGAGCGGGGTATCGCGATAAACTTATCGAGAGAGGGGTTCCCGAAAATAATATAGCGATTGTTTCCAACGGCGTTGACTTGAAAATGTTCGAGCATTTATCTGATCGCAATCAAACCAGGGCGGAGTATGGAATCCCGCGCGAAACATTTGTTTGCGGTTACGTCGGAACAATCGGCATGGCATGCGGTCTTGACACTGTGCTCAATGCCGCAGAAACGGCTATGAAAGATGGAGCAGAGCATAAACTTCATTTTGTCTTTGCCGGGGCCGGTGCGCGTCTGGAGGAACTCAGGAACAATGCAGCAAGTCGTAACCTGCATAATATCACCTTCACAGGGCTGTTGGCCAAGGAGCGCATTCCCGACCTGCTGGCAGCGTGTGACGTTGCACTGGTTTATCTGGAGGACCGACCGCTTTTCAGAAGCGTGATGCCTTCGAAGATTTTCGAAGCCGCAGCGGCGGGTCTCCCGATCGTGACGGGTGTGGCCGGTTATGCCGCCAAGCTGGTAAACGAATCCGGTGCAGGGATCTCCGTAACACCGGGCAATGCCGGGGCGTTATATGACGGGCTCAAAGAGTTATCCATAAACCCGGACAGTTTGCTGCAAATGGGGACTTCGGCCCGGCGTCATCTGGCCGAACCTTATGAATGGAGTAAACTTGCCGAACGTTATTTAGCCATAATAATGAAGCAGGCAGGCTGATTTTGAGCAGAACGGAAGGATTATTCTATTCCGCCTTTTTCCCGTCGCCTTCACCGCCCGGCAGCAGTATCCGGATGCGGTCGATAAACTCCAAATGTAGTTGTATCGATCCGAAAACTGTTTCAAAATCAAATTTCTCAATCTCGATAATTCCGCTTATCTTATCATTATTCTGTAATGTCAGAGAGAATGAATCGTTCGCCGACTGTTTCTCGATCAGCAGAATCTTGCTCAAAGGAATGGTCATTTGCGCGAAATGTGTGCGGAAGGGAATTTCATGGATGGAAGGAATCCCCAGCAGGTGTGAGCCGTCTCTCAAATCAACTGCAATCCGCGGGGCCTTTTCGGCAGCCGTTACAATACCGGCATACCCGCTCATTAAAGCAATCATTACCAATACGTAAAAAACAGATTTCATTGTATAATCCTCCTTTGCGCCCAATCATCGCTTGAAAGTTCGAAGAGCGGAACAACCGCAATAATCGCCTCTATAAACGGAAAGAATGAACCGTTGCCTTGCTGAATGCAAGCGTTTTCAGGTGTTAAATGCTTGTTTGACAAGAGCGGGTTGGTTATTTTGATTGTTTGTTTTTTGAGAATACCATTACTTGATAAGGGTTTCATATGAATGATGTAGGAATAGGGTTACTCGGATTCGGCACTGTCGGTGCCGGGGTGGTGGAAGGTTTGCAACGCAATGCCGATCTTATCAGCCGCCGGTTTGGATGCCGGCCTGTGCTGCGGCGGATTTGCGATCTGGATTTGGATAGCGACCGGGGTGTGGTCGTAGACCGGTCTATAATGACCAGAGATGCACAGGACGTCATTAATGACGCTTCTGTTGATATTGTGGTTGAGCTGATTGGCGGCACCGGCGCTGCACGTGAGCTTACCATTGCGGCAATGAAAGCTGGCAAACCGGTAGTTACCGCTAATAAGAAACTGCTGGCGGAATATGGTCAAGAGATTTTCCGGCTGGCCGCTGAATATAATACTGATATTTTCTTTGGTGCAAGTGTCGGTGGCGGCATTCCCGTTATCCGCGCTTTGCGTGACGGGTTGTCGGCTAACCAGATAACCGGAATCCGAGGGATTCTGAATGGCACCTGTAATTATGTGTTAACACGGATGGAGCAGGCTGAAATGCCTTTTGCCGAGGCCCTGGCAGAGGCGCAGAAGGCCGGGTATGCCGAGGCTGACCCCACTCTTGATATTGACGGCTGGGACACTGCTCACAAAGTGGCCATTCTGGCATCGCTGTCATATGGTTTCTGTGTACCGCTGGAAAGTATTTACGTTGAAGGCATCCGCAATCTGGCCGCGACTGATATTCTGTATGCACGTGATCTTGGATACCGCATTAAGCTGCTTGGGCTGGTTAAATGCAATGGGGCGAGTGTAGACATTCGTGTACATCCGGCTTTGGTCCAGCATGAGCATCCGCTGGCTTCGGTGCACGGAGTTTATAATGCTGTAATGCTTACAGGCGATCTGACCGGTGATACGCTTTATTACGGGCAGGGAGCGGGACGCAATCCCACTGCCGGCACCGTTCTGGCTGATATTGCCGAAGCTGCACGCAATATTGTCAGCGGCTCAGGCGGTCGCAGTGCAGCTTTGCCGGGGTCGGATTCCGCAATGCCGCTGAGCGATATAAATGACATCCAATCACGCTACTATTTGCGATTGATGCTGCCTGACCGTGCGGGAGTCCTGGCGACGGTTGCATCAATTCTTGGTAAACATTCCGTCAGTCTGGCCTCTGTTCTGCAAAAGGAACAGTATGCTGCCGGATGCGTTCCAGTGGTTATCGTTACACACCGTAACAGTGAAGCCGGAATGAACGCCGCACTTCAGGAAATGGCACAAACCGGTTTATGTGACGCAGATGGAATCGTCCGGTTGCGTATCGAAGATTAGAATAACAATAACTTACAGGAATCATTGCAATGAAGGTTTGTAAATTTGGCGGAACTTCTCTGGCTGACGCTAATCAGGTGCGAAAGATATGCGAAATAATAGCGTCTGACCCCGAGCGCCGGATTGTTGTGGTGTCAGCTCCGGGCAAACGTTCTACCGACGACATAAAAGTAACTGATATGCTGATTGCGGCCGCCGAAGACTGTCTGGCGGGAAAAGATGCCAAGCCGCATCTGGAAAGGATCGTCGCGCGTTATGCTGCTATTTGCGATGAGCTGGGGCTTGCGCCGCCGGTTATCGATGCAATTCGCAAGAATCTTGCAGAGCGTTTAGAGTCCGACCGGTCACATAAGGCTGAGTTTATGGACACAATGAAGGCCGCCGGTGAGGATAACGCTGCTCGGTTGGTTGCCGCCGAACTGAAGCGCCGCCAGCTACGCGCACGTTACATTGACCCCGCAGAAGCCGGTTTACTGCTGAGTGCAGAATACGGCCGGGCCCGTGTACTGCCGCAATCATACGAACGGCTGTCACATTTGGCTGACTACGATGGCGTCACGGTTTTTCCCGGATTCTTCGGATATACACCGGATGGCAGGGTGGTGACTTTCTCGCGCGGCGGATCAGATATTACCGGATCAATCCTTGCCGCGGCCGTAAGGGCCGACTTGTATGAAAACTTTACTGATGTTGATTCACTTTTTGCGGCAGATCCGCGGATTGTTGAGGGGGTCCGCCCAATCAAGGAAGTCACCTTCCGTGAAATGCGGGAACTTTCGTATGCGGGGTTCGGGGTGCTGCATGATGAGGCGATTATTCCGGCAGTCAGTGCCGGGATTCCTATCTGTATCAAGAATACCAATCGCCCGGATGCTCCCGGTACGACGATTGTTCCTCATCATACCGATGTTGACAGCCGGGTGGTGGGCATTGCCAGTGGCGGGGGGTTCTGCACTATCTATCTGAGTAAATACTTAATGAACCGCGAAATCGGCTTCGGCCGAAGGGTTTTACAGATTCTTGAGGAAGAGGGTCTTTCATATGAGCATACCCCGTCCGGGATTGATAATATGTCGATTCTGCTTGAAGAAGAAGGGTTTGATATGCAGGTTGAAGACAGGGTGTTGGCGCGCCTGCGTGATGAACTCGGGGTGGAGGATGCCGAAGTTGAGCGTGGCTTGAGCCTGATCATGATTGTCGGCGAGGGAATGCGTTTTGCTGTTGGTCTCGCCGCATCGGCCACTGCCGCACTTGCTGAAGCAGGCGTAAACATCGAGATGATGAATCAGGGGTCATCGGAAATCAGTATGATGTTCGGAGTGAAGCAGGAGGATGGCAAAAAAGCTGTGCGCGCTTTACATAAAGCATTCTTTGAATAACGGGAAACAGTAATGAAAAAGAAGATTTTTATATACGACACGACTCTGCGTGACGGCGCGCAGGCAGAAGGGGTTTCTTTCTCGCCTTCAGGCAAGCTAAGGCTCGCGGAAAGACTGGATGAATTTGGCGTTGATTATATCGAAGGCGGGTATGCCGGTTCCAACCGTAAAGATATGGAGTTCTTTCATCAGGCTGCCGATCTGGGGTTGAAGCACGCGCGGATTGTGGCCTTCGGCAGCACCCGGCGTAAAGGTAAAAATATCAAAGATGATCCTTTTGTCAGCAGCCTGATCGCCGCCCCCACAGAAACCGTAACAATTTATGGTAAATCATGGTTGTTGCATGTCCATGAAGTCTTGCGTGCAACACCACGTCAGAATATCGAAATGGTACGGGATACGATCGCGTTTCTCAAAGATCACGGCCGCCAGGTTTTTTTTGATGCAGAACACTTCTTTGACGGATTCAAAGATTCACCGGAATATGCACAGCAGGTTCTCAGTGCGGCGGTCGAGGCCGGGGCAGATTGTCTTGTCCTGTGTGATACTAATGGCGGGACAATGCCGCATGAGATTAACGAAATTACAAGCAAAGTCTGTTGCGCATTCGATGTCCCGATTGGCATTCATGTACATAATGATTGCGGAATGGCTGTCGCCAACAGTATAGAGGCGGTGCGCGCTGGAGCAGTGCAGGTGCAGGGCACTATCAACGGTTACGGTGAACGCTGCGGGAACGCCAATCTATGCACAATCGTTCCGAACTTGCAGATTAAGCTCGGCTATAATTGTGTAAAAAAAAGCGAGTTACGTCATTTAAGGGAACTGGCTCTGTTTGTTGACGATCTTGTAAACTGCCGGCCTGATATCCGCGCGCCGTTTATCGGACATAGCGCTTTCAGCCATAAGGGAGGGCCGCATGTCAACGCAGTTCAGAAAAACCCGTCAACTTTTGAGCACATAGATCCTGCGAACGTTGGTAATGAGCGGCATGTGCTGGTGTCGGAACTCTCCGGCGGCAGTAATGTTCTGCTTAAAGCTATTGAGGTAGGCATCGGACGGGATGAATCCGTTCGCGGCAAGAGCGATATTCTTGCAGCATTGAAGGATCTTGAACATCGTGGGTATGCTTTTGAATCAGCCGACGGTTCATTCCGGATTCTTGTACAGAAAGTACTGAAAAAACATAAATCCTTTTTCGATCTGGACGGGTTCCGCGTCATCATTGAAAAACGCGGAAAGGATGAGCCGTGCATATCAGAGGCCACGGTCAAAGTGCGGGTGAATGGAGAGATTGAACAGACCGTTGCCGAAGGCGACGGTCCGGTTAACGCTCTGGACGGGGCGCTGCGCAAGGCGCTCTTCCGTTTTTATCCTTCGATATCAAATGTGCAGTTGACTGACTTCAGGGTACGAATACTTGACCCTGAAGAAGCAACAGCGGCTACAACACGTGTTTTGATTGAATCTACCGACGGTGACGACACCTGGGGTACCGTTGGTGTTTCAGGTAATATCATTGAGGCCTCCTGGGAAGCACTGTTTGACAGTGTCGAATATAAGTTGTTCCGCGATGAAGAGAAGCGTCAGTCTAAAAGTCGCAAGAAAAAAAAGAAATGATACTGAGTATTTAGATATGGAAAAGAATTACGATCCGGCTGCGATAGAGGCAAAGTGGTATAAATGGTGGATGGAACAGGGATTGTTCCATGGTGATGTTGAACAGGGAGGGGATCCCTATTGCGTAATGA
>PXDI01000210.1 GCA_003565095.1 PVC group bacterium
CTCTTCGAATTCAGGATCCAACTCCCGCATCACCTCACGCCGGGCAGCGGACAGATCCACCGCCAGATTAGAAAGCACCTGGCCGGCAACCCCGTCACCCTCGTGTATCAGACCCAGCAGTATGTGTTCCGTACCAATATAGGTATGATTCAGCGATTGCGCTTCAGCCATCGCCAATTGCAGCACCTTTTTGGCTCGCGGGGTAAAGGGCACGTTGCCCACCGTCTTTGTCTCCGGCCCCTGCCCGACCATCTTTTCAACCTCAAGCCGCACCTGTTCCAAAGAAATATTCATGCGGTCAAGAACGTTCACTGCCACACCCTCACCCAAAGCAATCAGCCCCAGCAAGAGATGCTCGGTTCCTACGTAAGGATGGTTAAACTGGTCGGCTTCATTACGCGCCAGTTGAATCACCCGCTGTGCACGCGGGGTAAAGTTTGTAAATCCATTCATCGTGAAACCCTTTCAGCCAGTCATAATCCGGATTGATTTTGTCCGTTGTTGCCTAAAGTATCCTCCGGCGGAATGATTGCATGTTTTCTGCCGCTAAGCCTGACGTCAACAAGTTTTGAACGCACCATTTGTGAACGCATGGCATCCCGGTCTTCGGGTGTCAGCCCCCTGCCGCTACTGCGTTGTAAATGCCCCGGCTGGATGCATTCCATTAAACCGCTCAATGCCGCAGATGATATTCCTGAAATCATACCGGTTTCAACCCCGAGCCGCAGCGTTGCAAGCAAGTCAATTGCTTCACCGGACGGCAGCAAACGGTTATGCGCCAGAATCGCCAGCGCACGCCCCAATTGATCGTCCAGCAGGTTGCGGCGGGATTGCAGCACCCGCAGACGGGCATGCCGCTCCTGCCGCACCAGCGACTGCACCAGTGTCTGAAGGCCGGAAACAATCTCCTCCTCGGATTCACCCAGAGAGGACTGGTTGGAAATCTGGAATATGTTGCCATAGGCTTCCGTCCCCTCCCCCAGCAGTCCGCGAACCGCCAGACCAAGACGGTCGAGCGCATTCATAACCTGCTCAAGCTCACCGGTCAGCCGCAAACCGGACAATTGCAGCATAACACTGGCCCGCATGCCGGTACCAAGGTTGCTCGGACACGCTGTCAGAAAGCCGAACTGCTCATCAAAGGCATATTCCAGCAAACTATCCAAAGCATTGTCCAATGCATCAACCCGCTGCCAGATATCATCCAGCACCAGCCCCGCGCCAAGTGCCTGGATCCGCAAATGATCTTCCTCGTTGATCATTACTGCAATCCCGCAGCTTTCATCCAGCAGTAAAGCACAACCGTCACTGCCCTCGGCCAGTTCATTACTGATCAGGTGCCGCTCCTGTAAAACCATCCGCTCAACCGGCGAAACTTCATCCATCATTAAAATCCGCGGATTCTGCAATTCCTCGACCCTTGCAGCAATGGCGGCGATCTGCCGGCAAACCATCCGCCGCTCCACCTCACCCGCCCAACCGGGAAAAGCAACACCGGCAAGATTACGCGCAAGACGTACACGTGAGCTGATGACTATACTGCTGTCATCACCAGCCGCGCGCCGCATGCCGCGGGTACGGCTGCCGGAAGTCCGGCGTTTCTCCTGTTTCTTGCAGTTTTCTATCATAACAAAACGGGGGTCACTGTTTTTCAGTAATACTCTGGTTATGCGCACTCAACCGCGCCAGGCGGTCACGCACTGCCGCGGCCTCTTCAAACCGTTGCGCATTGATCATTTCTTTCAATTCGCGCTCCAGTTTCCCGACTTCAAGTCTTATCCGGACACTCTGCGGGGTTTTGCCGCGATGCAATGTGCCTGTATGCATTGAAGCGATCATGCCGCCTAGCCTGTCCTTGAAAACGCTATAGCAATTTGCACACCCGACCCGTGCCTCCTGCTTCAAATCGCTTTCCCGCATATGACAGACCGGACATCGCAGCTCCGTAACGCCCTCCGCTACCGGATCATCGTCCAGCCCGCCCAGCAGCATATCAAAAATACCGGCAGGAGTCTTCATGCAAACTCCGTCACGCTCAGCACATTCCCGGCATACAAACAACTCACGGACCACCCCGTCTACAACCTGCTTGTAGTGAACATTAGCCTCGTTTTTATTACATAGCTCGCAATTCATTATTTAACCTCAGGCATGTATCGGTGTGCCGGAACTGCCGGCAAAATCCTTAAAACTTTTCAACAGCGCCATAGTCTGCGGTCCGGGGTTTCCGTCACCAATCACACGACGGTCAACCCGCACCACCGGAATAACTTCCGCCGCCGTTCCGGTGAGAAACATCTCATCAGATGTATAAATATCATAGCGGCTCATCATCTTCTCGCGGACAGTAATACCCATATCACGGGCCAAAGCCATCACCACGTTGCGGGTAATGCCCTCAAGAATCCCGGCTTCGGTCGGCGGTGTCAGCAGCTCTCCGTTACGTATGATAAACAGATTGTCCCCGGTGGCTTCTGAAACAAACCCCTGCGGATTCAGCATGATCGCCTCCATCACCCCCGCATTAATCGCCTCGATCTTCGCCAGTACATTGTTCAGGTAATTCAGGCTCTTGATGGAGGGATTCAGGGCTTCAGGCTGATTGCGCATCGTACCGACAGTTACAATATCAAGCCCTTTTTTGTAAAGCTCACGCGGATAAAGCTGAATATCGGCGGCAATAATGATGATCTGCGGTTTTTTGCAAAGATAAGGATTGAGGCCCAGGGTACCCACGCCGCGGGTAACAACCAGTCTGACGTAACCATTGTTACATTTGTTGGCGTGACATGTGCGCAGAACCGCACGCTTGATGCCTTCAGGAGTCATCGGAATCTCAAGCGCAATGGCACGCGCCGAACGGTACAAACGCGCCACATGCTCATCAAGCATGAAAACCCGCCCGTTATAGCTGCGGATGCCCTCAAAAACGCCGTCGCCGTACAACAGACCATGATCAAACACCGAGACGCGCGCCTGTTTCTCAGGCACTAATTTGCCGTTCATGTAGATCTTCATTGCGCTTTTCTCCAAGCTTCACGACTCCGAAAAAAAAAGCGCTGCACGTTCAGCACGGACAAAACCGGGCCATCCGCCAGCGCGCCACTACCCACCCCGGCATGCCGTGGCGGCAAGAAACCGCGCAACGGCACCGACAGGACTGGTGCACCCGGAGGGATTCGAACCCCCACGCCCTTAGCGGGCACAAGGACCTGAACCTTGCGTGTATGCCAGTTTCACCACGGGTGCATACCACATTTGAACGCAAACTCTACCCGTTCTCATCGCACCGGTCAACACAAAGTTTTACCGCATTTCATCCCGTACGGTATATAGCGCAACCAGCAACAGAACCACCGCCAGCGCCAGCCGCGCCAGATCCGGCCGCTCTCCGAAAAACAGTACCGCCAGCAGTACCGCCAACGGGATCTTCAGATTATTCATAACCGCCAGCACTCCGGCACCGACTCTTACCGCACCGACATTCCATAGATAAAAAGCCGCCCCCGAGGGCAGCACACCAAGATAGATTAATGCCCCCCATTGCCGCAGCGTCGGAGCAAATGAAACAACCGCGCCGGACAGCAGAGACAACGGTAACACCGCCAGCAGCGCACCGGCATATATCCAGCCGAACAAATACGCCCCGTCCCGCGCGCTACCGCCAATCCTGCGCCGATAATACACCTGTCCGGCCGCAAAACAGATATTCGACAACTGCATCAGGATGAATCCTCGCCATACCTGCTCTGCCGCCGGAACCCGCCATAAAAGCACGGTGCCGGACAACACCGCAACCGCCGCACAAAGAAAATGCCGCAAGACAAACCGCCGCTCAATTATATCGTGTACCAGCACTACGTAGAAAGGCGTCATTACGGTGAACAGCGCTATTTCATAGGCGGCCAGATAGCGGAAGGCCGCCAGATAAAATGCGTACATAAAGCCATATTGAACGCCGCCCAGCAGCAGCAGCCGGAATGCTCCGGAAGCCTTGACTCGCCGCCATTTCAACATCGGCAGAAAAATAATACATGATAGAGCAAGCCGCACCATTGCAATCATATTGCTGTCCAAGCCGACCAGGACATGTTTGATGAGGCTGAATGACAGTGCCCAGATCAGTGATGCTACTACTAAATATGCCATAAAAAATCCTATTACGCTTGTTTCCCTTAAACAAATATGGCATTATTAATAATTTATCAAGGCGACAAAGGAGAAATATAATGGAAGAGCAAATCAGACAGAAGCTGGAAGACATGCGCGGGATGCTGCAGGCCGACGGTGGCGACCTGGAAGTGGTTGCAATTGAAGGCCTGAATGTTTCACTGCGTCTAAAAGGCGCCTGCGGCATGTGCCCGCATGCCCAGATGACCCTCAAGCAGGGTGTCGAACGCGTGTTGCGTGAGCAGGTCGATCCGGGCATCGTGGTTGAACGGGTTGACTAGTCTTTGCGTTATCTTTACTGAATGAAGGCGCTCATTCAACGGGTTGGCAAAGCATCTGTCACGGTCGAGGGCACAGTACAGGGTGCAATTGACCAAGGGTTCGTGGTTCTGCTGGGTGTAAGAGAAGGTGATGACGAACAGGCCGCACGCTATTTGGCAGACAAAACTGTCAACTTGAGGGTTTTCCCCGACCCGCAGGGGCGAATGAATCTGTCATTAAAGGATAACGGCGGCGGGATACTGGTAATTTCGCAGTTCACCCTTTACGCCGACACACGTAAGGGTAACCGCCCCAGTTTTATCCAGGCGGCAAAACCGGAACTTGCCCAACAGCTTTATTCGCTTTATGTTGACGCCTTGACTGCTGAACTGGGAAAGAAACGCGTCGCCTGCGGGATATTCGGCGCACACATGCTGGTTGAACTGATAAACGATGGACCGGTTACAATAGAACTGAATACGGATAGATATGCCAAAGAAAATTGAACCATTTGATTTCTGGTATGCGGTTAACAACACCGAGGTAGTCCGCCTGCCGCGCCAGCCGCTGGAAACTTTCGGAACAACGGTGCTGCAGTATTTTATGGTTTCCGAACTGATGGATACCCCGTCACAGGTGCGCATCCGCAACGGACGCATGCAGGCACAGCAACCCCAAATCATTACCCCCGAATCATATGCGCAAAACCTGCTGGAAGGGTTCGGGGATGAGGCCGCCCGCTATATCGACTGGCTGCGTGAACATGAGGATGATCTGCGAATTCTGCAATACGGTTACCAGCTCAAACAGGAATCTTTCAGCGAAAACATTGTCAGCGACAACATCAATAATGTTGTTGAACGAATCATCAGGGATAAGACATCCGCGACCGACACCGGCAGTGCCGTTATTGTGGGTGTTGACGACCCGTGGGATGTCTGCCTTGTAAAACTGTTCTGGGAGATTGTGCAGAACTCCGCTCAAATCAACATCCGGCAGCTCAACGAGAAAAAAATGTTCCGGCTGGCAGGCAACAGCAGCACGGTTCTGCACGCGGAAATTGAACAGGATTTTCTGGAGGCCAGCCGGGACTCTTCCAAAATACCGGAACTCGGGACAAAACTGCAGAAGCATAATATTTTTGAGCACTACCAGGACCGTTTTTTCGCCCTGGTGAAAAACAGCAAGCGGTAATACTATATGAAAGCAACACTGACTGAAAAAATCATGGCACGCGCCGCAAACCGCGACAGCGTCAAGCCCGGTGAGAATATCTGGATAAATGTCGACATCCTGCTTACGCACGATGTATGCGGACCGGGAACCATCGGAGTCTTTGAACGGGAGCTGGGCGAAAATGCACAGGTCTGGGATCGAAACAAAGTGGTAATTATTCCCGACCACTATATTTTTACGGCCGATGAAAAAGCACATCGCAACATCAATATCCTGCGCGACTTTGTGAAGCGCCAGAATCTGCCCTATTACTACGATCCCGGCACCAGGGACTATCAGGGTGTATGCCATGTTGCCCTCCCGCAGCTCGGTCACGTGCGCCCCGGTGAAGTGATTTTCGGTACAGACTCGCATACCTGCACACATGGAGCGCTGGGCGCATTCGCTACCGGCATCGGCAATACCGATGCCGGCTTTGTCCTCGGCACCGGAAAACTGCTGGTAAAAGTACCCGAAACACTGCGCTTCAACCTGACCGGAAGCCTGCCGCAAGGCGTTACCGCTAAAGACATCATCCTGCGCATTATCGGCGATATCGGCGTCGACGGAGCCAATTACTGCGCGATGGAGTTTCTCGGCGAAGCGGTCACAAGCCTCAGCATCGAGGAACGTATGACCATTTGTAATATGGCCATCGAAGCCGGCGGCAAAAACGGCATCATGAATCCGGACGAAAAGGCGCTGGAATACGTGCGTAAACGCACCGATAAACCATTTGAGCCGCTATTCGCCGATGCAGATGCCCCGGTTGCTGCTGAGTACAACTATGACGTCAGCGAATTTGAGCCTTGCGTAGCCGCACCGCATCTGCCGTCAAACTACAAACCGGCAAGTCAATGCCAGGACATTAAAATTGACCGCGCCTATATCGGTTCCTGCACCGGCGGAAAAATTGAAGACTTTATTATGGCCGCACAGATTCTTAAAGGCCGCAAAGTCAAGGTGCCGACTTTTCTGGTTCCGGCAACCGTTGAAGTGGCTGAAGGGCTGCTGACGGAAAAAGTCGGCGGCAAAGCGCTGGTTGAGGTTTTTGCGGCGGCCGAGTGCGAGGATATCGCCCCGCCCTCCTGCGCGGCATGCCTCGGTGGACCGATCGACACCTTTGGCCGCACCAGCGGCAACGAGGTGGTCATCAGCACCACCAACCGCAACTTTATCGGACGGATGGGGTCAAAGGATTCACAAATCTACCTGGCATCACCGTTCACCGCCGCCGCATCGGCGGTCAATGGATACATCAGTGATCCGCGCGCTTTCTTTGCGGCGAACATATAAGGAGTTTCAGTATGAGCAGCATTTCAGAACCAATCCGCGGACGCGTGTATGTCCTTGAGGACAACATCGACACCGACCTGATCATTCCGGCCGAATACCTAAATCTGGTGCCGACCATTCCTGAAGAGTACCATAAACTCGGCTCCTATGCGATGGCCGGTCTGCCGGTTTCCTTTCCGCCTTTCACCGATAAAGAAACCGGTAAGACGCCATATGCGATAATGATTGCCGGGCGTAATTTCGGCTGCGGGTCATCGCGTGAACACGCACCGATCTGTCTCGGGGCCGCCGGGGTCAAGGCGGTGGTTGCACAATCATATGCACGGATCTTCTTCCGTAACGCGATCGCCACCGGCGAAGTCTATCCACTGGAATCAACCGAACGTCTCTGTGATATTTTCAAAACCGGCGATGAAGCTGAAATCGCCGCCGACTTGTCAACTATCAAAGACTCCGGCGGCACTGTCCACCAACTGAAACCGGTCGGTGCGGTTGCGCCCGTTATTGAGGCCGGCGGGATATTCGGCTATGCACGAAAAACAGGCATGATCGGTAATTAAGCATGAGTGAAACCCAGACAGTCTCTGCGGAAATTGAACCTGAAAAACTGCCGCATCCGCGCATTATTGCCGCCGCCAACCAGAAAGGCGGCGTGGGCAAAACCACTACCGTGGTATCGCTGGCCGCCTGTCTGGCAGAAACCGGTATCAAAACATTATTGATTGACCTTGATCCGCAGGGCAATGCCACCAGCGGTCTGGGCATTGACAAAGCCGAAGGAATGAGCTGCTACCGCCCCCTGCTGGGAGAAACATCCATTCTCGATGTCATCCGCCCCACCCTGTTCAAAAACCTCTCAGTCGTCGGATCAGAACTGGATCTGACCGGAGCTGAAGTTGATGTTGCACGCATGGACGGCTATCTGCATTGCCTGCAACGCGCACTGGAACCGTTGCGTAATGAACGCACCTTCGAATTTATCCTTATGGACTGCCCGCCATCGCTGGGTATTCTTACAATGAACGCGCTTACCGCCGCGGACGCCCTGCTGGTGCCGATTCAAAGTGAATATTATGCGCTCGAAGGACTGAGTGTGATTACCCGGCTGGTAAATCAACTGCGTGACGGCGGAGTTAATCCGCAGCTCGAACTGAACGGGATTCTGTTAACGATGTGTGACGCGCGCACCAACCTTGCCGCACAGGTCGAAGAAGAAGTCCGCGGGCATTTTCCCGACAAAGTCTATCAGACGGTCATCCCGCGCAATATCCGCCTTAGCGAAGCCCCCAGCCACGGCATACCGATTAACGAATACGACAGACACTCAACCGGTGCGCGGGCCTACCGCGCATTTACCAACGAATTCCTCAAACGCAACGGCATTAAGCGCAGTGTGCCGGAACCCGAAGCGCGCAAAATTCCGCTGTTCAAGATTTCCGCGCCTTCAAACGCTTAAGCCGGCCGGCCAGCGCAACCTTTTGTACCGGACTCATCCGGTCCACCAGCAGCACTCCGTTCAAATGATCAATCTCATGCTGCAATGCACGTGAAAGCAGCCCCGCTGCCTCGATCCGGCAGATCTGCCCATCCAGATCCATATACTCGACGGTCACCGTCATCGCCCGCTTAACCTGAACAAATATTTCAGGAAAACTCAAACAGCCCTCTTGGCCTGTCTGAACGCCGTCATCCGCAACAATCCGCGGATTCAGCAGCACCAGCGGCATCGCAATGGCTGCGTTCTTTTCCAGCAGCTCAGGCGGAGTGCTATCGTCAGCATCCGGCGGCACGTCGATAATACACAGACACTCATCGCGCCCCACTTGCTCGGCCGCCAGACCAAGACCGCGGTGGGCATACATCGTCTTCAGCATTTTATCGACCAGCTCACGGATTTCAGCAGTAACCTGCTCAACCGGACGACTCTTGCAGCGCAAAGCCGCTGCCCCGTAAGTCAATATATCAAAATCACAACTGTTATTATCACTCATGTTATTAACATACCCCCGCCAGGCCGTCTGGATCAACTAATTAACGAGTATTTCATACTTGCTCTCGGCGGCGAAATCCGGTTATATGCGGCCATGAGCGATAAACTTGTTATCATTCCAACATATGATGAATGCAATAATGTCGGACCGATCTCACAAGCGGTCTTTACCGCGTTGCCCGGTGCGCATGTGCTGTTTGTTGATGATAATTCACCCGATGGCACCGGCGAAAAAATTGAAAACCTGCGTAAAGAGAATCCGGCAATCCATGTACTGCACCGCACCGCGAAATCCGGCCTCGGCCGCGCCTACATCGCCGGCTTCAAATGGGCGCTTGAGCGTGGGTACGAATATATTTTCGAAATGGATGCCGATTTTTCGCATGATCCTGAAGAACTGCCGAATTTCATAACCAAAGCGCAGGAAGCCGATCTGGTGCTTGGTTCGCGTTATTGTGACGGCATCCGCATCACCAACTGGCCGCTACGCCGCCTGCTGCTGAGCAAAAGTGCCGCCACCTATGTACGGATTATCACCGGC
>PXDI01000355.1 GCA_003565095.1 PVC group bacterium
CGACGGCACAAGGCCGTCGAACGGGGGTGGAGCGTCCGGCGGCCTTGTGCCGTCGGACAAGAGGATTTTGCTTGCGGTCAGTGTGCCGGGGAGAGACCTTCGCGGGCCATGGCGGCGCTGCGTTCTACAAGCATATCAAAAGACTCAAATCCGATACGCTGGCGCAATTCGTCATTCATCCAACTGTCCAGCATGTGCCACAACTTTTCGGCGGTTTCTGTGGCTTGTTCAGCAATCTGTTCATCGCCAACCGCGCGTTCGATCGCCGCCTGGTAAAGAAAGCCATTAATCAATGAATACACCTGCACGGGGCTGCCTTCCCACTGCAGGCGCTCCATCGCATGTTCGACAGCCTGCTCAAGCGTTTCGATATCTCCGGACTCATCATCCATTGCGCGTATACGTTCGAAAGCCATTTGCGCATAATCACTGCGACCGTAAGCATGCATGATCAGTACAGCATCCCAGAGTTGATAGAGATACGGAATCGAGATAGTGATGTTTCTAGGATATAGTTTCATGGCTTCTTCATAGGCTTTGATGACAAATGGCCAGCGATCCGGATCGGCTGACAGCGCATAGATACCGGCATCATAGTCAAAATGGAGCGTGCCCTGCCGCATCAGGGTAACCAGTGTCTGAAACAGCATCCGGTCGGCGCGGATAAAGCCCTCCGGCGGGGCAAATGACTTAGCGCGCCACGCCCAGTAGACGGCATGTGATTCCGGTATCCGCCAGTCCATTCGGCCATAGCGGCTTTCCACCTCCTGCATGATTGCCGGATTCATCCGGAATTCATCTCTCAGGCGCCGGATGTTTTCCGGCTGTTGCATAAAACGTTCCCAGTCAACGTGGCGTTCCCGGCCGAACAGCTCTTCAATATCCTGCGCAAACCATTGCTTGAACAGTCGGTTGTGAATATCGGATGTTCCGCCGATCTTGTGCTGAAAAAACCATGCCAGCTCGGTGAAAATGCGCGGATCGACCGGATTGAATTTAATGCCGTCATTACGCAGCAGATTGAGGCCGTTGAGCACCCATTGCCAGCGGTCCCTTGCATCGGGTACCAGCATGCTGACGTTATATGCCATGTTCCACGCATGATAAGTCCATGTTTCCGGCATTTGCGGCTGCAGCTTTGAAATCCAGTCGGCCAATTGCACCACTTCCAGCACCTGTCCCTGGTCCTGCATATATGAAATCCGCAGCCACAGAATATCCGCCAGCAGCCCGCGGAATCCGCCCAGCAGCACACTGACAACATTGATCATTGGCGAGGCATCTTCAACTACCGCGGCGGGGTCGAGCTTATGTTCGGTGCGCAGTCTGACCAGATGCTGCTGGGTGGTCGCCGCAAGCAGTATGGCCGTGGCGATAACCAGCATCGGTATAAATACGTTTGTTATTTTTCTCTTCACGATTAACGCTCCGGTAAGGCCAGTTCGCGTTTTGAGAACAGCCAGGAACCCAGCAGCCACAGCAGAATGCCGTAACCGCCCGGCATTATCAGTATAGCGTTCAATATTTCGGCTGCGGTAATCTTGATGCCGTCAGCCAGTTGTCCAACCGGTTGAAAGCGGGTGACGGGCCCGGCGGCAAAGTCGATGCCAACCAGAATGGATTCGCTGATATGGTGTAGCCATTCGGGTCCGGGAGTATGTTCGTGGTCATCATGATCATGGCGATGGTGGTCATGTGCAAAGCGCTGCACGTCCGGAGTGGTAGCGAAGGCAAAAAAGCCGGCCAACAGCAGAATGAAGAGCAGCGCCATATGGTTAAAAGATGCAACGGGAAAAGAAAAGCATGCTCCGAGTGTTACCCCCAGCGCCGCCAGCACCGCCAGTTTGCAAAGCACTATAACCATGGCGGAAAAGAGGTTGAGCGAAAAGGGGACTGCGGGAATGCGCATATCAATGCCGTCATGGGGATCAAAAGTCAGGGTGTCATTGGAGCCTGCGCCGTTAATAAAGCGCACAGTCACGGTTTCGCCGGGGAGTACGCTGTCAGCGGGAAACTCGATCAGTCTTGTTCCGCTCCAGACATAATCCATCGGCAGTTCCGCGCGGATTTCCCCGTCAGCGGCAATGATTAGCCATTTTGCATCCACTTCCGCTCTGCGCATAATGGCGGTTAATCCGCGTATACGCAAAGTTACCGGTCCGTCCTGCCGGTTGATTGCCGGTACATTGAATTGCCATTCGGTATGCTCCCCGGGGCTGACGCTGTTATGCATCATATTCAGATGAGCACGGATATTTTCGGCAAGCTGCGGTGTGATTTCGGTTGCGGCAAGCGCAGGACGTGCGGTGATAAATTCGCGGATATCCGCTTCGGTAACAGATTCTTCCGGAACAATGCGCAAGCGGCCGGTCAGCAGTTGGTTCATAGCATGATCGCGGGCGGCCGAGTCATGGCGCGGGCTGTTGAAAGTTACGACAATAAGAATTGCGCTGGTAATGCCGGCCAGTACCACAAGTATTAGCTGTCCGGCCATGAGGCCCAGCCATTTTCCCAGCCATAGTGCCGAGGCGGTTATCGGTTTCACTCGCACCATTTGAATATGTTTTTCCTCAATATCCTGTGCTATGGCGGCACAGGAACTCCATATCAGCGCAATGCCGGCGAGTGCGATGGCAATTGAAAGCGAGTAACGCAGCAGTACGGTCAGGTGTCCGGTCAGTGTGCCGTCACCTTTCAGTGTGCCGTGCAGCACCAGCAGTGCAAGAATGATTGCGCAACTCATTGCCGGCAGCATTTTCGACCGCAGTGAGGCAATAAAAGTAATATGAGCGACCGCTCCCGCTGCCCGGATTTGAGCGGACAGGCGCCGTTTTGCAGGATTAGCGCGGTGTTGCTGGTCTGTTTGTGAATCGTTCATTAAATATTACCTGCCGGTCTGTTCAAGAAACGGGGCAAGTTTCCCCTGTCTGCCCACTCCGGAAGCGGTTTCGGTGGTGGCATAGGCTTTTTCAACAACATCCAGAAAAAACTGTTCAAGGTTCATTGCCGGATGACTGATCTCCGGTTCGGTGCCGAGCAGATTGCGCAGACTTGTCAGCAATTCGCGGGTCTTATCCGGCGGCAGCGGAGGCAGATCCATGCGCATACGGTCAGTTTGCTCAAGCAGCTCTCTGACATGGCCGTGTGCACGTATTTTTCCGTTGTAAAGGATGGCAACCCGGTCGCAGACATCTTCGACATCCGCCAGCAGGTGCGACGAAAGCAGGACGGTTTTGCCGCTGCGTGCCAGATTTAGAATCAGGTCCTTGACCTGCCGGCAGCCGATCGGGTCCAGCCCCGAAGTCGGTTCGTCTAAAATTACCAGCGAAGGATTGTTTATCAACGCCTGGGCCAACCCGACACGACGTGCCATGCCTTTGGAAAACTCACCGACAAGGCGGTTGCCGGCATGAAATATTCCGAACATATCCAGCAGTTCAAGGATGCGTCTTTCTGTTTCCTCGGCACTCAAATCAAATAATCTGGCAAAAAACCGCAGAGTTTCAACCGGTGTAAGGAATTTATAGAGGTAGGATTCTTCCGGCAGGTAGCCGATGTTATGGCGCGCGCCGACGTGACGCGGACCGTGCCCCATTACCCGGATGTCTCCGCCGGTAGGAAATAACAGGCCGAGTATCATTTTGATTGTCGTGCTTTTTCCCGACCCGTTCGGCCCCAGTAGTCCGAAGATTTCCCCGCGCCTGATCTCAAGACTGACGTCGTCCACCGCTTTTACTTTGGGGCGGTGCCAGAAGTCCAGAAAGACCTTGCTGATATTGGTGAGTTCTACGGCGGTAGGGTTTGAAGAATTGTTCTGTTCATCACTCATTGCACATCCACCTTCCTGAAAGCCCATATTCCCGCGGCCAGCACCGCTGTCGAATAGCAGACTGTATAAACTGCGGCATAAAAAAGATAACGCAACGGAATGCTTCCTCCGTCATTCAGTGCGTCAGCCAGCCAGAAATGCTGCCAGTTGGGTATGATGGCATAAGCAATTCTGCTCCATGCGGCCGTGCTGCCGCCGAAGAAATGATCTGATCCCAGCCCGGCCACGAAAAGCACCGAACAGACTGCCAGGGTGGTGGTGGGCGGAAGCACTGTAGAGATGCTAATGGCAATGGCTGTGATGACCAGCAGTGCCATGGTCAACAGCAGGCTGACTCCGAGGATCGCGGGTGCCACATGCATGTTATAAGGTCTGAAGCGTCCGATTTGATCATAAAAGCCTGCCAGCAGTAGTGCGGTCAGACTGGCGGCCAGGATCAGCATGAATGCCCATGAAGCAAAAGGGCGGCGGGTGCGGTAGTTGATGAAGCCCGCCAGCAGCATGGCCATGATCACTGAGATCACCAGGACTGCCGCAGTATAGAGATCTTTGACATAGCCGAATAGATCAGATTGATCAAAGAACCTTTCCGCGATGCGATGGCTCAGCAGGGTGCAGACCGCGGCGATGATGGAAAACATCACGACCATAACCGCCACACCGCTGAATTTAGCAAGCAGCACCGTAGCGCGACCGACCGGTTTACTGAGCACTGTTGCGGCCGTACCGCTTTGCATTTCGCGGGCAAGAGATCCGGCTGCCGCTGTTACCGCGACAAACATACCGAGCAAGAAATGCAGGGCCAGACTGGTATTGCGCGCCATCTGGCCGTCTTCGCCGAAATCGTGCATGAAAGCCAGCGGCGTCAGCACACACCCTGCTACCATTGTAAGCAGCAGCAGCAGGGTGGTGGTCTGCCGGATTGATTCACGTGCCGACAGTTCCGTTATTGCCAGAAACTGCCTGATGCGTTTCATCTGCTATCCCTGATCTTTTTCGCGCATGGCTTCGCGGCGGCTGAGTTTTACTCTGCCGCGATCATCGACACCGATGCACTTGACCGTCATTTTTTCGCCGAGTTTGCAGACATCTTCAACACTGTTGACCCGGCAGTCGGCCAGCTCGCTGATATGTACCAGACCGTCACGGCCCGGCAGCACTTCAACAAACGCGCCGAAATCCTTGATGCCGACAACCGTGCCTTCGTATATCTGGCCTTCTTCAATTTCCGCGGTAACCATATTGATTTCGCGCAACGCCATATCCATTGCTTCCTGCGAAGTGGCAAAGACGCTGACGGTACCGTCATCATCAATATCAATCTGGGCGCCGGACAGTTCGACGATGCCGCGAATGCGCTTGCCGCCCGGGCCGATCAGTTCGCCGATCTTGTCAACCGGAATGCTGACCTGCGTGATCCGCGGGGCGTGGGGCGACATCTCACTGCGCGGCTCGGCGATGACGCCGGCCATGAAATCGAGAATCTGCATCCGTGCCGTTTTGGCCATTTCAAAGGCTTTTTCGACACGGTCCCAGGTCAAACCGGTGATTTTCAGGTCTACCTGAAATCCGGTAATACCTTCGCGGGTCCCGGACACCTTGAAGTCCATATCGCCGCAATGATCTTCCACGCCAAGTATATCTGTAACCAGAACGGCATTGTCACCTTCGCTGAACATGCCGATTGAGATTCCCGCCACGGGTCTTTTTACCGGTACGCCGGCATCCATTAATGACAATGTTCCTACACACACACTGGCCATGGAACTTGATCCGTTGGAGCCCATGATATCTGAAACCAGCCGGATGGTGTAGGGGTAGTCTTCCGGAATGACCGGGACAAGTGAGCGTTCGGCCAGAGCGCCGTGGCCGATTTCGCGGCGGCTGGTAAAGCCGAGGCGGCCGGCTTCGCCGACGCAATAGGGCGGGAAGTTGTAGTGCAGCATGAATTTCTTCTCTGCCGCTCCGCCGGTGACCGCATCCATTGACTGGGTGTCGGACTTTGTGCCGAGGGTAACTGTTCCCAGTGCCTGGGTTTCTCCGCGGTTAAAGACAGCGGAGCCATGGGTGCGCGGCAGAATGCCGATTTGCGCGGCCAGCGGCCGCAGTTCGTCAGCGGCCCGACCGCCAACCCGTTTGCCGTGCTGCATGACGTTATTGCGGACTGTTTCAATTTCAAAATCATCAAACATCGCCCTGAAAGCCTCATCGGTCATTTCCGGGTCATTTTCAAGCAATTGCGCCTTGAGTGAATCGCGCAGTTCAGCCAGCTTGTTGTCGCGCTCCTGCTTGTCACCGGTGAGCATTACCGCGGCCATTGATTCGCCGGCAATTTCACGGGCTTTATTGATGAGCGTGTCATCCGCAGCCGGCTCTTCAATAACTTTCTCTGCCAACCCCAGTTTCTTGCGCAGTTCAAGCTGGATGTCCACCAGTTTGACGCATTCCGCCTGGGCAAACTTCATTGCGGCAACCATATCAGCTTCTGAAACCTCATTGCCGCCGCCTTCGATCATGATCGGCAGCTCGCGAGTGGCGGCGTAGATCAGTTCCAGATCACTCTGCTCTCTTTCGGTGTTGGTGGGATTGACCACAAACTCACCGTTGACGCGGCCGACGCGCAGTCCGGCCACCGGCCCCATAAAGGGGATCTCGGAAATATGCAGGGCGGCGCTGGCGGCAATCATGCTGAGCATATCTGAATCGTTTTCACGATCGGTTGAAAGCAGCATGTTGTTTATCTGAACATCATTGCGGTAGGCTTTGGGGAAAAGCGGTCGGATCGGCCGGTCGGTCAGCCGCGAGGTCAGGATTTCCTTCTCCGAGGGGCGTGCTTCACGCTTGAAGAATCCGCCGGGAAAACGTCCGGCCGCGTAGAACTTCTCGCGGTATTCCACCTGCAGCGGGAAATAGTCAATGCCTTCGCGCGGTTGACGGGTGCAGGTAACTGCCGAAAACAGGACGGTATCGCCCATACTGACGGTGACTGCTCCGGCGGCCTGTTTTGCCAGTAAGCCGGTTTCAATGGTGAGGGTTTTGCCGCCGATTTCGACGGATACTGATGTGGTGTCTTTCATGTTTTTCTTCCTTTTCTGCCGGATAAGCATCTGTGATGAGGTGCGGGCAATATGCGCAGGCTGAGGAGATTAATGCCTTAAGTGATGGTGTGAACCATGACTATATTCGACAAAAATGCGCAGCAGCCTTATCAGCGGCGGATTCCCAGTTCCTTAATAAGCGACTGGTATCTTGACTCGTTCTTTTCCTTGAGATAGTCAAGCAGTCTGCGCCGTGAATTGACCATTTTGATCAATCCGAAACGCGAGCTGTGGTCCTTGCTGTGTGACTTTAGATGTTCCGTCAACGATTCAATACGGTTGGTTAAAACCGCGACTTGAACTTCAGATGAACCTGTGTCCTGTTCGTGACGCTGGAACTTTGCTTGAATGGCCTTCTTGTCGATTTGACTCATACCTGATACCGATCCTGTTTCCTTATTTGTTTTCTTACGTACTCTCCTGTTTGTTCGGGCGCAATATATTACTTTCCCGGATGCAATGTAAAGCACTCTTTTATATTTTTTTTCAAAAGCGCACCTTTTGTTTCTCGACAAGGGTGCCGCAGCGCATAATAATCAAAAAAGTTTTCAGCAACGTGAGGCGGATGCCGGGCCGGTCACGCCACTCCCGGAATGATCTGTCTCTGTCGGAATGTTCTTTTAAACGGCGTCATGAAGCTTGCCCCGCAGAATGCGGGGCTTGCCCCGCGATTTGCGGGGTTACGAAATCATGAAGTCAATTTCAGTTCAGGGGTGAGTGATGATTGCAGAATACAACGAAGAGGTTTTTCGTGAATTGCTGCGTGCGGATGATACGGGGCAGATAAAGGCGTTCTGTACAGAGAGTCACCCTGCATCAGTTGCCGAGGCCATTGAACCGCTGGAGTCGCATGAGATCTGGCAGATTCTGCATTTGCTGCCGGGGACACTGCGTGCTGAGATTTTTCCGCACTTCAGCTTACACCAGCAGGTGGAGCTGGCCACGGGTGAAAACCGGCATGGCATGGCGAAGCTGCTTGAGGAAATGGAACCGGATGACCGTGCTGATCTTGTGCAGCGGTTGGACGAAGAAATCAGCGAAGAGATCCTTCCCTTGGTTGCACGCGCCGAACGTGAGGACATCCGCAAGCTGATCGCGTTCGAACAGGGCACGGTCGGTTCTGTTATGAACACCGACTACGCCACCCTTCAGCCGGATTTGACGGTAAGTCAGGCGTTGGAGGCAATTCGGCGTCAGGCACCCGGCAAAGCGACAATTTACTATATATATGTTGTCGACAATCAGCGGCAGTTGATCGGTCTTGTGTCTTTGCGCGATCTCATTATGTCCAAACCAGCGCAGGTGGTCAGGGATATTATGGATGAAGACATAGTCACGGTTAATGTCCATGACGATCAGGAGGATGTTGCGCGGAAAATTGAGAAATTCGACTTGATCGCCATTCCGGTGGTCAGTGCCGGTAACGTACTGGTGGGGATTGTTACGCATGATGACGCCATCGACATTCTGCGGCAGGAACAGCAGGAAGACGTTGAAAGACTGATGGCCATTTCCGGCAGTCATGAAACGGACGATTATCTTGAGACCAATGCGTGGGGGCATTTCAAGCGCCGTGCGATCTGGCTGGTGATTCTGGCAATGCTGGGAATGATTTCGGGTTTGATAGTGCAGAATTTCGAGGCATTGCTCTTACAGTTTGCCGTTCTGGCAATGTTCATGCCGATGCTGGCTGATACCGGCGGCAATACCGGCAGTCAATCGGCGACTCTGGTTGTGCGTGCATTGTCCCTGCGTGAGATCAGTCCTGCAGATGCCGCCAGAGTTATTTTGAAAGAATTTTCGGTGGCGATTATGCTGGCTGTGCTGCTGGCGACTTTAGCCATGGCGCGGGTAATGGTTTTCGGTGGCGGTTCGAGCATGCCGGAGGATTACTCGCTGTTCAGAATCGGTATGGCGGTTTCACTGGCGCTCGGGTTGCAGGTGATAACCGCGACATTACTGGGGGCGCTGCTGCCGCTGGCGGCGGTAAAGTTCCGGCAGGATCCGGCCGTTGTTGCCAGTCCCGCCTTGACCACAATTGTTGACATCACCGGATTGTTGATATATTTCACTACAGCCAAATACATGTTGGGATTTTAAGACATGAAAAGAATTGTTAATTCCGTTGCACCGATAAGAATCTGCGACCTTGGCGGCTGGACTGATACCTGGTTTGCTGAACACGGGCGGGTTTTGAATATTGCGGTCTATCCGTATGTGCAATGCCAGATGACTGTAGATAATGCCCGCGGCGCCAAAGGGCGTGTAACGATTCATGCCGAAAACTATGGCGACCGTTATTCAATCAATCCTGCCTCGGTTGTGTATGACAAACATCCGCTGCTTGAAGCGGCAATTGATGCCATGCATATACCGGACAAGCTGTCAATCGAGGTGAGTCTTTACAGTGAAGCCCCCGGCGGGTGTTCGACAGGCACTTCGGCCGCGGTATCGGTGGCACTGATCGGTGCGCTTGACCGTTTGACGCCCGGACGTATGACTGCCGGTGAAGTGGCGGCCAAAGCACATGAGATCGAGA
>PXDI01000090.1 GCA_003565095.1 PVC group bacterium
GGTTTGCATCAGCGGCCGAACGGGATATGTTTGTGCTGTTGCTGGGTGCCAGCGGCATCGGCCCGCGCCTCGCTCTCGGCGCCTTGAGCGGAATGGCGGTGGGCGAACTGACCCGCGCGCTGGCCGAAGGCGATACTAAGCGGCTCAGCACTATTTCCGGAGTGGGGCGCAAAACCGCGGAGCGGATGGTGGTGGAACTGCGCGACCGGCTGCAGGATTCCGACGTGCTGCAGGCCATGGCCGGCGGCGGCGAAACCGTCACGCCCGCCGCGCACGATGCGGTGATGGCGCTCGAAGCTTTGGGATATGCCTCCGCCCAGGCCCGCAAAATGGTCGGTGATGTGCTCAAAAAAATTGAAAAGACCGATCCGGCGGTTGAAGATATTATTAAACAGGCGCTCGGCGGCGGATGAGCAGGGAAAGCGGTTAGGTGCTAGGGGTTAGTGGCTAGGAGGCAGAAAGCTGCAATATATGTGTGGCTGTCCTAGCCCCTAATTCCTAATACCTAACGCCTTTATAATATAGGAATATGTAAATGATGAACGAAGCCGATGCAACATTCAACCGTCCGGCGGATACGCTGAACCGGCCGGATAGCGAGCTGGATGTCAGGCTGCGCCCGGAACACTTTACGGAGTTTGTGGGTCAGCAGAAGGTGCGCGAAAGACTCGAGCTGGCGGTGGAGGCGGCCCGCGGCCGCGGTGAACCGCTTGACCATGTGCTGCTTTCCGGCCCTCCCGGCCTCGGGAAAACCACTTTGGCGTATATTCTGGCGGCCGATATGGGGGTGAATATTAAGTCCACCTCCGGGCCGGTGGTTGATAAACCCGCAGCACTGGCCGGCTTGCTTACCGCACTGGAACCCGGCGACATTCTCTTTATTGACGAAATTCACCGTCTGCAAAAAGCGGTTGAAGAATATCTGTATTCAGCAATGGAGGACTATTTTATTGATATCATGATCGATCAAGGCGCCAACGCGCGTTCGATCCGCCTGAATCTGCCGCGCTTCACTCTGGTGGGTGCCACCACCCGCAGCGGACTGATCTCCGCCCCGCTGCGGTCACGCTTTGGACTGGTGAACCGTCTTGATTATTACGGAACAGATGAGCTGTGCTCCATCTGCCGCCGTTCTGCCGGACTCTTGCAGGTGCCGGTGGATGAGCCGGGCGTGCGCGAAATCGCCTCGCGCTCACGCGGTACCCCGCGCATTGCCAATAACCTGCTGCGGCGCGTACGCGATTATGCCCAGGTCAGGGCCGATAACCGCATTACCCGCGATGTCGCCGACCGCGCATTGGAAATGCTGGAAATCGACCGCCGCGGACTTGATCAGATGGATCTTAAAATTCTCGAAACCATTGTACATAAATTCGGCGGAGGTCCGGTGGGAATTAATACCGTGGCAGTCTCGGTTGGTGAAGAACCCGATACGATCGAGGAGGTCTATGAGCCGTTTCTGATTCAGGAAGGCTATATCGGCCGCACCCCCAAGGGCCGTATCGCCACAGAACGCTGCTATCAACTGTTACAGATTACCCCGCCGTCACGCTCCGGACAACTTGACTTCGGTGTGTAAGATGATAACAACCCTGCCACAAAAGAAGATAGGTGCTGTTTGATTTGACAGCACGATATAATAAACAAGGACAACATCATGGCAAACACCAGTATCTGGGGCAACGGACAGTTGCTCGCTTTCTCAGGAATTGACGGAACAACATCATATAAGTCCGGCCTGTGTCTGCGGACGATCGGTGGACGCACTGCCTTTGAAGTAAAACTGCCGGACAAAGCGGTTCTCGAGCTGGATCCGGCGGTGCCTTCCGCCTGTGACCTGGCTTCCGACTGGTTTGTGCTTGAGTGTGCTTCCGGCACGGTGCGCGGGGTGCTGGCGGATGCGTGGCATCTGCTCATCGAAGGCCATGTCGAAGTGACCGGGGCAAGTGAAAAACTGCAGATACTCAAAAACGGCAACCGCACCTTGCTGGCGGTAGCGGATTTTTGCAAACCGGAATTGCTGGAGTGTGATATCGATGCCGTCCTGAGTGCACGCCGTTGGTGGGCGGATGCCGCCGTTGAACGCCTGGGGGTTGCCGACCGCCCGGCGGCGGTCAAGGCCATTCGCCAACTGAAGGGGCAGGTATATTCCGCCGAAGGCAATTTCAAGCAGCGCTGGACTACTCCCGACCGCTGGCCGCACCGCGGATGCTGGCTGTGGGACAGCGCGTTTCATGCCATCGGCGCACGCCATATCGATCCTTCCCTCGCGCGTGACGCAATCCTGTCAATGTTTGACGGGCAGCAGCCCGACGGGATGATTCCCATTCGTGTGAATCCGGACAGTGGCGCTTCCGCCATATATACCCAGCCGCCGACATTGGTGCTGGCAAGCTGGGCGGCAATGCAGAGTATGCCCGATCCGGTCTGGCTGCGACCACTGCTGCCGCGCATGAAAGCCTATCTCGAATGGGACCGGCAAAACCGCGACGGCGGCAACGGTCTGCCATGCTGGGCCATTGAAAGCAATCCCGGCTGCCGCTCCGGCGAAAGCGGGTTGGATAATTCAACACGCTTTGATGAGGCCACCCGTATGGAGGCCGTGGACTTCTCCAGCTTTATGGCACTCGAGTGGGAGTTGCTGGGAAGATTGTACCGGCATATGGGTGATCCGGCGGCCGCCGCGGTCTGCGCTGAAAATCATCAACAGCTCTGTGACTTAATCCGCCGCCGCCTGTGGAGTGCGGAAAAGAACTTCTTTCTGGATTATGATCTCGAAAATAACCGGTTCTGTCCGGTTTCGGCCGTGACCGGCTTTCTGCCATTGATCTGCGGGGCGGCAACGGAAGAACAGGCCCAGATGCTGGCGGAACACGCCTGTGATCCGGAATCTTTCGGCACAACCGTGCCGCTGCCGTCGGTTGCACGCAACGATTCTACATATCGTCCCGACATGTGGTGCGGACCGGTCTGGGTAAATATGGCATGGCTGGCTGTGATGGGTTTTGAGCGCTACGGCATGCACGAGCTGGCCAATGAAATCCGCGGACGGATGGTAGCCGAAATTGAACACTGGCACGGAAAGCTGGGGACAATGTTCGAATTCTTTGACGCCGATGGCGAGATTCCGCCGGATGAACTGTACCGCAAAGGCCGGCTGGCACCGGATATCAGTCCCTACCACCAGTGCTTTCACGATTACGGCTGGACCGCTACCCTCTATCTCGATTTTGTGCTGTCCGGCGAATTACTGCTGTAAAGTTGCATGATTTCCGGTTTGCGCCGTACCGGATGCTGCCGTATATTGTCTGCCATGCCGCATAATAAAATAGCAAAACTGGGTTTGATCGCGGGCAAGGGCACATATCCGCGCTTACTGGCTGAAGGCGCCCGTGCACAGGGGGTGGAGCATTTGGTGGTGCTGGCCTTTCGCGGCGAGACCGCCCGCACAACGGTTAAGCCGGCCGATCAAGTTGAATGGTTGCGGCTGGGCAGTCTCGATGAACTGCTGCAAGCCTGCCGTAAGCATAATCTCACCCATGTGGTAATGGCCGGACAACTGACTCCCGTCAGCCTTTTCAGAGTGCGCCTCGATTCCGCCATGCGCGCTCTGCTGGCTGATCTTCCGCAAAAAAACGCCCATACAATTTTCGGCGCGTTGGTTAAGCAGCTTGAAAACATGGGGATCACCGTGCTGCCGGCATCGGAATTCATGGATGCACATATTCCGTCAGAAACCGGGGTGCTGACCGGCTGTCAGCCCGCGGCTTCAGCGCTTTCTGATATTGAAATCGGGCGTGAAGTTGCGCGCGTGACCAGCGGTCTGGAAATCGGCCAGACAGTTGTTGTCAAAGACGGCACCATTCTGGCGGTTGAGGCTTTTGAAGGTACGGATAAGGCCATCCGCCGCGCCGGCCGGCTCGGCGGTCCCGGCAGCGTTGTGGTCAAGGTGGCCAAGCCCGGACATGATATGCGCTTTGATATTCCGGTGATCGGCGAGCGTACCCTGCGCGTTATGCGGCGCGCCGGTGCCAAAACGCTGGCGGTGCCCGCCGGCCGCGCCGTTATGCTCGAAAAAGAAAAACTTATCACCATGGCGGATGATCTTGGTATCGCCGTTGTTGTGTTTGATACAGAAGGAACATAAATATGAGTAACAGCAATAACGCTCCGGTGCGTGCCGGGGTTTTCGGTGTCGGCAGCCTCGGGCAGCATCATGCCCGGATTTATGCCGAACGTCCTGAATGCGAATTGGTCGGGGTGTATGATAGCGATGCCGACCGCGCAGCGGAAATTGCCGGCCGGCACGCCTGCCGCGCGTTCGATTCTGTAGAAGCACTGGCAAAGGAAATCGAGGCGGCCAGTGTGGTGGTTCCAACTCATCTGCATTTGGCGGTCTTCCGGCAGCTTGTGCCGTTTAATCTGCATTTGCTGATGGAAAAACCGATTGCCATGACCCCCGATGAGGCGCAGGAAATGGTGGAGTCATCTCAACAGCGCGGGCGTCTGTTGCAGGTGGGGCACGTTGAGCGGTTTAATCCGGTTATGCAGTTTCTGGAAGAGCATCTCAGCCACCCGCGCTTTATTGAAGCCATCCGGCTGGCCCCATATCCGCCGCCGCGCCCGGATGCCGCACCACGCGGAACCGAGGTGAGCGTGGTGCTCGATTTAATGATTCATGATCTGGATATTATCCTCCATCTGGTGCGTTCCGAACTCACCGATGTACGTGCGGTCGGTGTGCCGGTGCTGAGTGGTTCCGAGGATATCGCCAACGTACGCCTCGAATTTGCCAGTGGTTGCGTGGCAAATATTACCGCCAGCCGGATCAGTCAGGAACGCATGCGCAAGATCAGGGTGTTCCAGGAAGACACCTATGTTTCACTCGATTATATGAACCAGGCCGGACAGCTTTGCCGCAAGACTGCCGCAGGGATCAGCGCTGAACCGGTGCCGATTACCAAAGGTGAACCGCTGGCCGAGGAAATCAGTTCCTTTTGTGAATGCGTCAAAACCGCCCGCACGCCGGTTGTGACCGGTGAGCACGGCATGCGCGCCCTCGAACTGGCAATCCGGATCTGCCGCCAAATGGCCGCCGCCGAGGAGTCATGGTAATAAGCGACAGGACTTAGGGTTTTAGAATCTTCTTAATGGCGAGGTAAAAAAGCGTCCGCCGACCTTGGTCGGCGGACAAGGGAATTTCAATGACGGTATGTGCTACAAAACAATAATGGAGCCCGAATGGAGCAATAGCTGTGTGAAGCAACTCGATTGCTCAAACCGGGCTCTTGACGGATTTTACGAATCGTTTATTTGAATTATTCCGCTCGCCGACCAAGGTCGTCGAGCGGGCACAACGCCGGGGCGTTTTTTATGAAAGCAGGGTGAGTTAATGGAGCATAATGAAAACAATTCGCCCAGTCGCGTAATGATTATCGCCGGAGAGGTTTCCGGCGATATTCACGGTGCGGCACTGGTGCACGCCCTGCAAAAGAAACTGCCCGCACTGGAAGTGGCCGGGACCGGCGGCGAACAGATGCGCGCCGCCGGGGTGGAAATTCTCTACGACATCGAAGAAATGGCGGTGATGGGGCTGGCTGAAGTGCTCAAACATCTGCGGCGGCTGCGCCAAATTTTTGCGGGGGTATGCGACTATGCCGTCCGGCAGCGTCCCGACGCTGTTGTGCTGATCGATTATCCCGGCTTCAACCTGCGGCTTGCCAATCATATGCACCGCCACGGCATTCCGGTCATTTACTATATCTGTCCGCAAGTCTGGGCCTGGAAACGCTCACGCATCAAACAGATGGCGCGCACCATCAAACATCTGATAACTATTTTCCCGTTCGAAAACCGCTGTTTTGATGATACCGGTCTGGCGGTGGATTATGTAGGGCATCCGTTGGTGGATGAACTGGCGGAAGCGCGGCGTGAATGGGTTGATGCCGCAAACCCGCTGCGCCGGGCACAGGTTGCATTGCTGCCCGGCAGCCGCACCGCGGAAATTACGCGCCTGCTGCCGGTGATGCTGGCCGCGGCAGAGAAACTGGCAGTAAAACATCCTGAACTGAAATTTGTGATAGCCGCCGCTTCGCCCGGGATGGAAAAAGTGATCAGCGGCATAATGGCCGGGATGCATCTGCCGTCCGGCAGGTTTGAAATTGTCTGCCGGCAGACGCGGCGGGTGCTGTGCGAATCGCGTGCGGCCGTGGTTGCTTCCGGCACCGCCACGGTGGAAACCGCCTTGCTGGGGTGTCCCATGGTGGTGATATATAAAGTCGCTCCGTTGACATACGCAATCGGCAGACTGGTAGTGAACGTGCCGCATATCGGGATGGTGAATATTTTGGCGGGGCGTGAAATTTGTCCGGAGCTGCTTCAGGGTGCCGCCACTCCGGCGGCGGTTGCAGCGGCACTTGAGCCGCTCACCCATGACACCCCGCAACGCCGCCGGATGTGTGATGACCTTGCCGGGGTTGCCGCAGCGCTCGGCACCGGCGGCAGCGCCGCTAAAGCCGCCGAAATCGTGGCGCGATATCTTGGTTGAAAGAAGCGGCGGTAAAGCACTCGCCTCCGCGGCTTTGGTGGAGCGGGATGCGGGGGTAAAGCGCTCGCCGACCTTGCGTCGGCGAGCAAGAAGATTCTGCTAAACGATATTGTGAACACAAGAAGATGAGCCCTGTTGGAGCAAGAACAGCGCAAACCACATACTCCAGCTCAATACGGGCTCAATTTGTTTTTTGTTTGACCTGCGGCTTTTTCATAAACTTTCCGCTCGCCGACGCAAGGTCAGCGAGCGGGGGAAACCAGTGCCATCTTTACTTCCATCAGCCCTCAACACACTCTTCGCAACCTATCAGCGCACTGATCCGGTCGGGATAGGTCATGTTGATCTTAATCTGCGCATGGCCGTTATCACCCAGAATACGCCGCACCACATTCTCGGCCAGATGCGGCAGATTGCACTCATTGCTGAGATGCGCCAGCAGAACCGTGTGCAAACCTTTTCCCGCCACTTGCAGCAATATCTCGGCCGCCTGATTGTTCGAAAGATGCCCGTGCCTTCCGCTGATGCGCTGCTTCAACTTCCACGGACGGGTGGAATTGCGCAGCATGTCTTCATCATGGTTTGACTCCAGCACCAGCACCTGACACCCCTTCAACCTTTCACAAAGCTGCGCAGTCGGGATGCCAATGTCAGTGGCAATGCCCGCCGCCGCCCCGCCGCTGCGCAACACCATCCCGACCGGCTCATACGAATCGTGCGGTATCGGAAACGGCTCAATGGTAATGTCGCCGATCTGAAAAGGCACCCCGGTCTGAAAAATGTTCCACGGCAGATCGCGCATCCGGATGTCGAGTGAAAGAGCTTCAACCGTGCCATGGTTGGCATATAGCCCGACTCCCGTGCGGCGGTGCAGCACCGCCAGCGCCCGGTGGTGATCACCGTGCTCATGGGTAACACAAACCGCGTTGACCCCCTCAAGCTTTTCGCCGATCTGTTCAAGACAGCCTGCTACCCGCCGACAGCTTATCCCCGCATCAATCAAAATGCGGGTGGTCGCACTGCGTACAAAGATGCAGTTGCCGGAACTCCCGCTGGCTAATACACAAATTTCCAACATTTCCGCCCCTTTCGGCACATTTTATGCTTGAGATAGTACCTTTGTTTCCAGTAGCCTGTATCGGTAGATTGCAATAAAAAGAAAATTTCTGAATACCGTGCGAATATCGCATAAAGGGTTACTGGATGCCAAGTCAAACAATGCATTTATCGCAGAGTCAGCAGCAGTTGATGATTCTGGCGCCGCAGTTGCGTCAGTCATTGGAAATGCTGCAGCTTCCCATTCTGGAACTGCGCCAGATGATTCAACAGGAAATTGAGCAGAATCCGACGCTGGAAGAGGAACCGATCATTCAGGAATCGGTTGAGATTGAGCCGGAAACGCAAAGCACCGATGAACAGAAGGAAATGGATTTTAAGGAGGAGTTCGAGGTGCTGGCGCGGCTTGACGATGAATGGCGCGATTATTTCTTTCAGAATGAGTCGGATGACAAGAGCTCCGACAGTGAAGAGCGGCGTCAGTTCATGTTTGATTCTATTGAGCAGCGTGAATCTCTGCAGGAGCATTTGTTGCAACAGTTGGCGCTCAGCGAGTTGTCTGAAAAAGACCGGCGCATTGCCGAATTGATTGTCGGCAGCATAAATAATGATGGCTATCTGACAACGCCGCTTGAAGAACTGGCCGAAAATGCCGGATCAGATATCGAACACCTTGAGGACGTGCTGGCGGTGGTCCAGGATTTTCATCCCACCGGTGTCGGTGCCCGCGATCTGCGCGAATGTCTTTTGCGGCAACTGGAACGTGTAACGCTCAGTAATGGTCTGGCCATCAAGATCATCAGCAACCATATTGACCGCCTTGCGGCACATAAACTGCAGGAAATCGCCCGTGCATTGAAAGTCAAGGTTGAGGAGGTGCAGAAGGCCGCGGAACTGATCGGCACCCTTGATCCCAAGCCGGGGCGGCTTTACAGCGACGATGTCGTAACCTATGTCCTGCCGGAAATTGTGGTGCGCAAAATCGAGGGGCAGTGGATGGTTATCCTGAACGATGATCAGCTTCCGCATCTGCGCATCAGCCGGCATTACCGCAGTCTGCTGGAAAATCCCGACACCCCGGCAGATACCCGCGCCTATATCCAGGAACGGATCCGGGCCGGTGCGTTTATGATAAAAAGCATCCATCAACGGCAAAAAACCATTCAGCGCATTGCCACTGAAATTGTCGATGCCCAGACGGAATTTCTTGAACACGGCGTTTCGCACCTCAAACCGCTGACCATGTCTGAGATTGCCAATAAAGTCGGCGTTCACGAAACCACCGTCAGCCGCGCATGTTCAGGCAAATATATGCGCTGTCCGCGCGGCATGTTCGAGTTGAAGTATTTCTTTACTCCCGGCATCAAAACCGCCGACGGGACACAGGTCTCAAATAAGACCGTTAAGGATATCATCGAGGCGATGGTTGCTGATGAGGATGCCACACAGCCGCTTTCGGATCAGCAGATTATGGATAATCTCAAGGAGCAGGGCATCGGAATTGCCCGGCGGACAGTGGCAAAATACCGCCTGATGCTCAGAATCCAGCCCTCACATATGCGGAAACGTTTTTAATTCCCTTTCATGCGCATTCTGGTTATAGCCGAAGGAGTTGACCGTTCAGAAGCACAGGTGTATGCGGGTTTGCGCGAAGCCGGCTTTCATCTGGATATCTGGACCGCGCCGGATGTTAACCAGCACCTCATGCAGCAAGCCGGGCTTGAATTCAATACAATCAGAATCCGGCACCGGCTCGACCGGCAGGCGGTCGCGTTTTTTCATCAGAAACTGCACAAGCAACAATTCTCCGCGGTTTATGCCCCGATAAACCGCGCCCTTTCAGTCGCATTATGTGCCACGCGCAAGTGTGGCACCCCGGTGGTCGGCTACCGGGGAACAACCGGACATATCAGCCGCTTTGATCCCGGCTCCCGTTTGACTTATCTTAATCCACGGGTGGCACGGATTGTGTGTGTCTCAGAGGCCGTGCGGAATTATCTGCTGCAATTTTCCATTCCCCCCGGAAAACTGGTGACAATCAGCAAAGGACATGATCCGACCTGGTACCGCAACAATGCCGCCGCCTCCGTGCGCGCCGAATTCGGCATACCCGATAAAGCGCTTCTGCTGTGTTTTGCCGGACGGATAAGGCCGGTTAAAGGCGTTGATGTACTGCTGCGGGCGATGAAAGCGCTGCCCGCGGATGCCGCGGTGCATTTATTGATCGCCGGCACAATTGATGACCGTAAGGTAAACCGGATGCTCAAGGATGCGGCTTTGCGCGCCAGGGTGCATCTCACCGGATATCGTGATGCAGCATGGCAGTTGACCGGACAGTGTGATGTTTTTGTAATGCCCTCTATCGGGCGCGAAGGACTGCCGCGCGCAGTAATTGAAGCCATGGCGCAGGGCGTGCCCACAGTGGTCTCTGATGTCGGCGGTATGCCCGCACTGGTGCGTGACGGCGTGGACGGCATGGTTGTGCCGCCGGGCAATGTAAACGCACTCACCACCGCGTTGCTGGAACTCGCCGGTGACAGCACAAAACGCACCGCAATGGGCCGCAGCGCACAAGGCCGCATCGAATCAGATTACCATGTCCGTAATACCGTCTCCGGATATGTGAAACTATTAAATGAAATCTGCCATGTGTAACCCTGAAACAAATAACTCCGCCGCCACCACGCAACTCGATTTATCGGATAGCTGGGTGTTTCACCGCGGACGCATCAGCCGCCGGCGGCTGTGCGGTGCGGATGCCCCCGCCGGTGAAACAGTGTCGCTGCCGCATAGCTGGAACATGACCGATACGTTTCAGCCGGGAGTGCAGTATTACAGGGGAACCGGTGCCTACCACCGCAGCTTTGCATGCCCGCCGGAATTCTCCTCCGGCCGGATCTGGCTCTGTTCGGAAGGTTTCTACGGCACCGGCAAAGTCTGGATTAACGGCCGCCCCGCCGGAAACGTCAACGGACAGTTTCTCGGCTTCCGCCTGCCGGTAGACGCTTTGCTGCGTTACGGTGAGGAAAACAGCATTGCCTGCCGCCTCACAAACCGCTGCGGAAACCGCGAACTGCCCGGCATCCGACATCCCGACTTTCTGCTGCACGGGGGGCTTGCCGGCCGGGTCTGGCTCGAAAAAACCGGTGATTGCTATCTGGATGACCGCCACCTGCAGGTGCACCCCGTCGCCGGTGCTGCGCCGTATGTCAACGCAACTGTCTGTGTGGTGAACTCCGGCAAAGCCGCTGTCAAAGCGGCCGTCGCCTGGTCGCTTAAAACTCCCGCCGGCAGCCTGTTGGCCGCCGAAGAAAGCGTTGCAACTACCGTTGCCGGCGACAGCCGGGAGACTTTCAGCATCAAACTGCCTGCTCCGGATGTGCAGCTCTGGTCGGATAAATCCCCGCAACTCTATTGCTTTGAGGTGGTTTTGCTGGTTGATGACCGGCCGGCCGGGAACGTAAAGCGCCGAATCGGATTCCGAACGGCGGAGTTCCGGCCCGGTGAAGGCTTTTTTCTAAACGGTGAGCGCCTGCTGCTGGCGGGTTGCAACCGGCATGAAAGCATGCCGGGATGCGGCAATGCGCTTTCGGTCGCACAACACAGAGCCGATGCCGCCGCCATCCGGCAGATGGGCCTCAACTTTGTGCGCCTCTCACACTATCCCCAGAGTCCGGCGTTTCTCGACGCTTGCGATGAAATGGGCATTCTCGTATATGCCGAGCTGGCAAGCTGGAAAAGTGTGCGCGGCGGCTCATGGCTGCGCAAAGCGCAGCAGCAGTTTGCGGGCATGCTCCGTCGTGACCGCCATCATCCCGCAGTGATTCTCTGGGGCATGGGGAATGAAGGCCGCCATCGTAAAGCATTTACCGTTCTTGCGTCACTGGCCAAACAACTTGATCCATCCCGCCCGGTGATCTATGCCGAGAATCACCTCTACCGCGCCCGGCGCAAAAAAACGGTCGGCCTGCCGGATGTCTGGGGCTGCAATTATGAACTCGACTCCTTGGAGGAAGGCTGCCGCGCTGCAAAGTTGCGTTGTGTCATCGTCAGCGAATGTTCAAATGCGCCGTATGCCCGGCGCGGTGATCTTGACGCCGAGCGGCGGCAGATCGATCAACTGGCCGCGGATCTTCCGCGGATTGAAGCGGTGCCTTTTACGGCCGGATTCGCCATCTGGTGCTTCAGCGACTATGCCACCCTGCGTAAGGCGCGCTTCCTACGTTATTCCGGGGTTGTCGATGCATGGCGCGAACCCAAGCTGGCCGCATTCTGGCTGCGGGCACGTTACAGCCGTGAACCCTTCATCAAACTCGCCGCAGACTGGCAGCCGGAAAACACTGCGTCTGCCGCTCTGCGCCGGGTGGATCTTTTTATGACTGTCTCCGCGGCGGAAATCCGTATAAATAACCGGACCGTCAAGGTGGTTGAAGGCCGCGGACACCATCTGCTGCAACTTCCGTTTGAAGCGGGACGGCTGGAAGCGGTTGAAGTGAATGGGGCAGGGCTGCGGGATGTTATTGAAACATCCGGCCCGGCCGCCCGGCTGCAGTTGAGTGTATTCGATGAACCGGGCACTGTGCTGCGTCTTGAAGTGCTTGACAGCAACGGCAATTTAGTGCGCAACTGGGATGGTCAGGTTAATTTAGATGTGAGCGGCGCGGCCCGTGCGTTTCCATATAGAGCGGGCAAAGTGCTGGTGGCGGGTGGAACCGCCCGCATCCCCGTTGCCGCCGGGGGCGCGGCACGTAAAAGTGAACTGCGGGTCTCCGCTGAAGGGCTTGCGTCAGCAGAGATTGGAATGCACGATGAATAATGATAAAATGTATCCGTATGGGCCTTTGCACAAGCTGCAGGAAACTTTTTTCCGGCTCGCCGCCAGCGGCTTGATCCCGCCGGACAGCTTTCGTGCCGCACTGCCCGCGGTAAATGACCGTAAACCGTCTCCGGAGTTTCCCTCCCTTGAAATCGTCAGCCACTGCTGGCAGTACTCCACAATGCTGGCTTATCAGCTTAGCTCTCTGGTCAATTACCCGCCGGCAAAACTTTCCGTGCTGGTAACCGTTTTCTATGCCGCAACAGATACTGCCACGGTGGAGCTATTGCAGTTTATCGGCAAACATCAGGTGGACAATATAAGCTGGAACTGGCAGCCGCTGCCGGAAGCACAGTTGTTCCGCCGCAGCATCGGCCGCAACCGCGCGGCTCTCGCCACACAGGCCGATTGGATCTGGATGACCGATTGCGATATAGTTTTTCATAAAGGCTGCCTTGATTCGCTGGCGGAGGAATTGTGCGGAAAAACTGATTCATTGGTGTTTCCCGCAGAGGTGCAGATTACAAGCCTTTTGCCCGGTACAGCACCCATGTTGCGTAAGGGCGCCGATTTACAACTGAAGGAAATTGATCCGCGGCAGTTCCGCCCCGACCGCCGCGACCGCGCGAAAGGTCCATTTCAGATAATTCACGGGGATGTCGCCCGCGCCATCGGCTATTGTGACCGGATTACCCTCTATCAGACCCCGGCCGCCTATTGGTGCAAATGCTATGAAGACCGCGCGTTCCGCTGGCTGGCGGGCTCTCAGGGCTCTCCGGTTAATATTGTCAATGCCTGCCAGATCCGGCATGTTGAAAAAGGCCGTTACCGGCAGCAGTCGCGATGGTCCCGGCTGCGCAGCAGAATCCGCCGTATGCAGGAGTAAAAGATGCCGCCGGCACAAACATATTTTCTGGTAAATGATACCCGCTATGACAACCATTTCGGCGGGTTGACGGTGATAAAAAACCTGCAGGCCGGAATGTCGACCCGCGGATGGCATTGCTGCGGATCTCTCCCGGTCAGCTCATCCTCCCGCCATCTGCCTGCCCATCGCAATGCCATCAGGACCGCCCGGCGGATAATTATCAACGGCGAAGGTTCTCTGCATCATAACAGCCGCAATACCCGGCGGTTGCTGGAAATTTGCAAAAAACTCCGGCAAACGCATCCGCTCATACTGGTAAATGCAGTCTGGCAGGATAATGATCCGGCGGAATGGCTGCCGTTACTGCGTGACTTCAAAGCCGTCTATGCGCGGGATCGCCGCAGCCGCAAACAACTACAAGAAATCGGCATCGCCGCACAATACGCGCCGGACTTGACCTTTTATGATTACCCGACATTGCCCGCACAACCACGGGCGGATTATTTATGTACCGATTCAGTAAATCCGGTATGGACCCGCGCGGCGCTGGCTGCCTGCCGGCGGGATGAACAGCTTACGTTTATTACCCTGTTCACCGCATCCCTGCGCTATCGTCGCGGTCCGAAAGACTGGCATAAGATTGTCAAATACAGGCTCTATCCCTTGCTGCAACAAAACCTCAAAATACCCGTCCCGCCCCGCTACCAGTCGCTGCCATATGCGGTAGACGAGCTCAATGCACTTTTACAGAAAATTGCGGCCTGCCGGGCGGTCTGCACCGCCCGCTATCACGCTTTATGCTTTGCGCTGCAACAGGAGACTCCGTTTGTCGCGGTGGCATCCAACTCGCACAAAAGCGAAGCCCTGCTCGAAGAAACCGGCATCCCGCCCGCAGCGTTTATGCTTGCCGGCAATGATATAGATGAACTTAAAACAAAACTGATGCAGGCAGAGGATGCCTACCCCGGCATCCAGCCGGCCATTCAACGGTTTAAACAGTCAGCAAAACAAAAAATCAACAGTATGTTTGATCAGATTGCAGGTGAATTGTGAACGATTTCTTTTTTATCTCATCGCCATTACATCTTTTTATGGCCGCTAATCTGGCCATTCAGAATCCGGCACACAAGAAAACCGCCCTTATTATCTCAAAAAACCGGCAGTCCGGCAGCCGCCTGCTGGCGGTTATTGCGCACGGTCCGGATATTTTTACAAATACAGTTGATTTATCCGCCTGTCCCTTGCGGCGGGGTAACCGCCGGCATAAATCACGGTTTCAGTTGCTGAATGAGCTGCTTTCAGAAACATGCGACGCCCGTATCTTTACGGGAAATGACCGGCGGATGGAGTTTCAGTACGCCATGCATGTTGCAACCCGCGGAAATCCGCAGACTGAAGGGATTTATCTGGACGAAGGAGCGGTCACATATATCGGGCATAAATCCATGCATCGGATTCAACACCGTTATATCGACCCGTTTTTCAAGCAGCTATTTTACGGTGCCTGCTACAAACCGGCCGTTACCACCGGAGCGTCGGCCTGGGTTAATACCGTCTATGCCGCATTTCCCGCAGCGGTGCATCCGCTGTTACAGCGCAAAAACATTCGCGCAATTGATCCGGCCCCTTTCAGGACAAAAGCTTTCAAAGAACTGGCGATGGCGATGTTGAAGGACTATCCTGAAATTGAAACCAGACTATGCGGAATAAAGCTGGTGCTGACCCTGCCGCATGAAGCCTGCTACATCAAGGAGCCGCGACGTTACCGTGAGTTTGCAGAACAACTGGGCGCTTACCTGCAACCGGCGCAAATTGCCGTCAAACCCCATCCGCGCATCACCAACAGTGCAGTGCTGCATAATCTGTTTCCCGGCACAACCATTCTGGAACATCGTGTCGGTATGGAAGCTATGCTTCCGCTGCTGGATGACGATTGCATTATTGCCGGCGATATCTCTTCAACATTGTTAACCACCCGCTGGTTAAGGCCGGATCTGCAAGTCGTCGCACTAACCGGCAATCAAGACGTCCCCGCGGTGCTCTCACGCCTTTACCGTACCCTTCATATCCCCATGATCAGCGCCGCGCAAATCGGCACCTATTTGAAAAGCTCCGGAGAGCATAAAAAGCGAAATGTCATAACGCCATGAAGTTCAAACGAGCATTACCGCCTGAATCCATACAGCCGTTACGGGTTGTTCATATTAACTGTGTGCAGCTCGATCTGCAACGCCGCACAGCAACAGTTGACGGCAGACCGCGCAAGCTGAGAACCGGCTGCTGGATGTTTTATCTTCCGGAGCTGGAGATGAAACTGTTTCATGCCGCCAACGGTATGATCGACTGTGTGCATGCATCACGTCCCGACGAGAATATTCTGCAGCAGCCCGCGGTTGATCTTGGTAGTTACACTTCCGACGACTGGCGGCGGGCGCTTTCGACACCGCTTTCACGCCGTCTGGCAGAAGTCTGGACCGTCAGTGTATTGTTGTGGCGCGCCGGTCTTGGTCCCCAGCCGCTGGGGGTTTGTTTTGTGCAACGCTTGTGTCGCGATCAACGTGAACAGGGACCCACCTGCGGTCTGCTGACACAAAATGTTTATTCACTGCCGCGCAAACTTCCCTGCCGGATCGAGCAAGTCCGGCAGGCGGGTGTTATTCCTGACCGGATCAAAAGCTGTGTCCGTCAACAGCTCCGCGGCTATGTGACAGATGTGTGTTCGGTCGTTGGATGTATGCCGGATGACAAAGAGCAAGCTGTGAATGAGTTGGAAGATCTTCTGCGTAATGCTTCAGACTCAGATCTGCTGTCGTTTTTAAACGGGTCTATGGCTTAACGACCAAAGACCCAAATTTAAAATATGCCCTCGTGACTTATAGTAAGTAAAACGTAGAACAAAAAACGTCGTAAAACTCAAAAATAACTCTTCTCAAACGTTCCACTCTCTGCTTTGGTCTGCAGTCTCTCTCCTGCTTTTAAACAACGCATTTCCTCGGGCGAGGCAGTACCGGTCTGATGCAGTTTTCTGATGCACACTCCGGCGGCCAGATTGCCGGTAAAGGCGGCTTGTGCCGGTGTTGCGCCGGCGGCCAGCGCGGCAGTAATTGCCGCCATGGCGGCATCTCCCGCGCCGGTGGTGTCCATTTCCCCCTCCCATTCAACCGCCGGCACTTCAGTGGTTCCTCCGCTGTCGCAAACGGTGATGCCCTGCGCTCCGCACGTCACAAACACCGGCTGTCCACGCTGCGCATGAAACTCCGCCAGCACTTTCAGTAAATGTTCCCGCGAAATCTTTCCGCCAGCTTCCGGCGCACATGCACAGACTTTTGCCAGTTCAATATTATTGATTTTCAGAATACCGCCGGGATACATCGTCTCCGGTTCGCGGCTGTCCACGGTGAAAATCTTTTCAGGGAATGCTGCGATAAGATCCTGCAGCCCGCGGCGCAGCGCGTTGCTGTGAATGCCGCAGCGCGCCTGCGCGTTAATTACAACTGCGTCCAGCTCCGGCAGTGCGGCGCCCAGCGCGGTGAGCAGTCGTCCGGCCGTGCTGTCATACAAGCGGTTGAAATCGCCGAAATCAATCCGGCTCTGCTCGGTTCCATTGATGTGCGGTTTCACATAAGCGACGGTTGCCCAGTCATCCGTTTGACATATCAGGCCCGTAATGTCGGTATTGAGATTATCCAGAATGCGTTTAAGTTCCGCGCCCCAGGGGTCTTCACCAATAACGCCGAAGACCGCCACTTTGCCGCAACCCAGTGCGGCCAGATCGGCCGCTACGTTGCCCGCAGCTCCCGCCGCATAGCGCTGCTGCAAAACCGGTCTGGTCGGTTTGCCGGTTTCAACCGATGGCAGCGCCGCCGCCGGCTCAATCGTCCAGTAGCAATCCAGCGCAAAATCACCGATCACCCCGATCCTTAAAGCCGGAAACCCCCTAAACAGCTTCTCCAATTCTGTATCCGTCATTCTAAACATACACCTAACCTATTTAAATCCCCCATACCAGTCAATCCGTAACACTGCGCAAACGTTCTTCTACCCCCACTTTCTCCTTTCCCCGCCAAGGTGTCTGTGCTAGCTTGCCGCATCATGAAAACAGCAAAACAGCCGCAACGGCTGGCGATCATTTACCCGAAGGCGATTGGTGACTTCATGTTTGTGCTGCCGGCGCTGCACACGCTCCGGCGGGCGCTGCCAGAAACACATATTACGCTGGTGGTAAAAAGCAAACAGGCTCCTTTGGCGCTGCCGCAGCAGGGCCTGCTGGCCGATAAAGTGCTCGTCCTCGGCGGTGGTTCCGGCTGGTATCATGTGCGCCGGCAATTGGCGGAGCTGAAGGCGGATACCGTGATTGATTTGGTCGGCAACGATCAGTCCGGGCTGCTTATGACCTGCCGCGGCGGCCGGCGTCTGCGTCCCGCCCCACACGATTGTAAAGGCCGCTGTGCACTCTATTCTCCGTTTGCTGAAGCCATGCCGCGCCTCCCCGCCGGTTTACACCGCGTCGATGAACTGCTTTCTTTTTCCCGCTGTCTCGCCGATGCCGACCCGGTATATTCGTTTAAACTGCAGCTTCCGGCGCAAGCGGTTGACGCTGGTGAACAAATGATCGCGGCACACAGCCTGCGCTCCGGAACGGTCGTGGCACTGAATATCGGTGCCAGCCGGGATTCCAAGCGCTGGCCGGCAGAGAGTTTTTGTAAATTAGCCCGGGACTTGATTGCAGAAGGCTGCCGTGTCGTTCTGACCGGTGCTCGTGCTTTTAATTCGGACAAACATTATGACCGGCAGGTGATCGAACAGTTTATCCGTGACGGAATCGTTGATGGGGAGCAGTGTATCGACCTGATCACGGGGCATGACCTGCCGCCGGATTTGCAGCTTCAACGTGACACCCACTTTCTGCGCTATTCCGGCGTGCCCGCAGTAGTTGTCGGCAACGATACCGGCCCGATGCAGATTGCCGGTTCGGTAGGCGATGATGCCCGCAATCGCACCGTGTCCCTGTTCGGACCAACCAACTGGGGCCGCTATGCCCCGTATGATCCTTCCAGACACTATCCGGATCGCCCTGACGGAGATTGGAACCACGTGCTTTGCCATAACACCGGCTGCCGCCCCGCGGACCACCGCGAAGCATGCAAATTCTACCGGCGCGGGTGCCAACATAAACAATGCATGGTGAACCTGCTTCCGCAAACCGTGCTGGAAGCAGTCATGTCAATGGTGCGGAAATCATGAAAAAGAACAGTGTTTTAGTAGTATATTCCGGCTGGCTGGGCGATCTGGTCTGGATTATCCCGTCGCTGCATGCCCTTAAAACCGTTTTCAATTCGGTTTCACTGGTTGTTTCCGAAGTACAAGCCCCGCTGGCGGAAATTATGCTGAACGGTTTGGTGGATGCGGTATATGTTGATATTCCCGCGCACCGAATGGCTGCGGCACGCAAAGTCCGCCGCGCCGCGCTGGATAAAGGTATCGAAACGTATATCGACCTCAAGGGCCGCGGCAAGACCGGTCTGTATATGCCGTGGGGCCGCGGATTGAAAATTCTTATTCCGCACCGCAAGGATGCCCGCGAGTATGCGCTTGCGCGTCTGGTGCATCCCGCCGCGGGTTGTATGCCGGAACGCAGTCAGGGGCATATGGTCGAAGCTTATTTGAGCGGGCTGCGCGGACTGGACATTCTTGATACCCCGGTCTCGTTTGCTCTGCCGTTCAGTGAGCAGACGCTTAATGCCGCGGAGGAGCTTGTTGAGCAAGAGGGGTTGCGCGGGGATCGCTGCGTCGCGCTCAGTCCCGGATCAGCACAGTTCAGCAAAATCTGGCCGGCTGAAAATTACCGGCGGCTGGCGGAGATATTGATTAACGATCTTGGCTGCCGGGTGGTGCTGATGGGGGGACGTGATTTTGCGCCGAATGATGATTACGACCTGAAAATCTCGCGCAAATATTTCAGCGCCGGCAACATTGTCAATCTGGTGGAAAGAACCGGTCTTGATGTCGACTCCTGCCTGCTGAGTTCCGGCGTGTTTGCTGTTTCAGTTGGAAACGACAGTTTTGCCAACCACATGGCCGGATCGGCCGGCGAAACCGCCGCCGGAACCCCCGGGGCGCTGCAGGCGGACAATGGACGCTGGTACAAGGCCAACCGGACGGTTTCGCTTTTTGCGCCGACCAATCCGGTTTTCTGCCGCCCGTATGATCCGACCGGCACCTTTAACACCATCGTGCTTCCCGATCAGTATCCTGAAGAATGCGTCTATGACCGCACGGCCCACGTCTGTCCGCATTACGGTGACCGCTTCTGCGTTGACCGCTGCCATTGCATGCAGAATATTCCGGTGGAAAAAGTTGTCGCGGCAGTTGCGCAAAGTCTTGGAATATAAACAGTCAGCTCAGAAGGACTGTCCGATCCCGATATAATACATCGGACGGTCGTCTACGCGCGGACGGTCCATCTGGCGCGCAACATCAAAACGCACAACCGTAGGGAACACTCCCAGTATATCAGTATAAAAGCGTAACCCGGCTCCCACGCCCCAATGCGGTGATTTACTCGTCATTTCCCCGGTTGTGCCGGTTACGTTGCCGACATCTATATACAACGCGGCTTGCAACATGCGCGTCCATGCCAGCGAAAAACCCCGGGCGTTGAGCTCTTTCCACAGAATATTGCGATACTCAAACGAACCGAGATATTGGTAGTTGCCTAAAAGCCTGCCGCGGTTAATGCCGCGGATTCCGTCAAAGCCGCCGATGTCATACAGCATCTGGGTCGGCGTTCCGCTCCGGTCTGACGCGCCAAGACGGGCACGCATCGCCAGCAGATGACGGTCACGCTTCACAGGAATCACAACATTGCCGCCGGTAGCAGCTTTCCAGTAGCGGAAATCACCACCGGTCTCTTTGTGCCCCAACTCGCCATCAATTGAGAAAACCGCCCCGTCCAATGGATTGCGTCCAGCGTCTTTCGAATAAATTGCATACCCTAAAGTAATTTCGCTGACAGTTCCGGTGTTGTTTACAAAGCCGCTGTCAACGGCGGCAAAACCGGGATCAAGATCGGCGTGGACAAAGCCGTAAGTGATGCTTTGCCGGTAATTTATCGCATCGTAGGCTTTGCCGAATGCGCGCACATGGCGCAATCCGAGGCCTTGGCGCGCCTGTTCAGAGAAAAAATCAAACCGGTAACGGTTGCGGTAGTCATTGCCCAGAATTATTGAGCCGCCGGCGCGTATTTCGTGGTCGCGGTCGTTTAGATCGATACGCAAACGCAGGCTGTTTAATAAAACCCTGACGGATGGCGGATAGCGGTTGTCGCGGCGGGTTGTTTCCCGCAGCCGCCGGTCGGGATCAAGCCGCACCCGGTGTGCCCGCCGCGGTGTTTCAATCATTACCTGTCCGCTGCTGCCTTCCCCCGTCCATACCCCGCGGTATGCTTCACCAAACCGCCGCCCGACTTCTACCACCACCGGTTCGTGAACCGGCGCACCGCTCTGCCGGATGCTGACCCGTGAAAGATAGCCGCCCTCCGGACGGCGTCTTTGCTTCCAGCCGGTCAGCTTGTAATTCACCTCTGGATAGGGTTTGCCCCACTGGGATAGATAATCATCCAGACAGCCCGCATATTGCTTCTGCGCCAAAGCTTTTAACGGGCGGTCGCATTCCAGCGCCGCCGCGGTAATTTCGGTCAGCGCATCGTCTCCCAGTAAATCACGCAGTTTTTCCACAAGTATCCGGCCATGGGCCGTGCGGCGGTTAAAGCGCAGAATATCTTCACGCAACGGATCGTTTTCATAAAAGTCGCCGAAAAATGCGCCGATAAACGGGAAGCGTGGCGCGTGCCGTAACGCATCGATATTGGGAATAAACCCGAATGGTTTGAGGTAGGTTTCTAGCGATTGCGCGCGCCGCCGGTAAGTCCGCCAGAAAGCCTGCGCCTGCACCCATGCCACCGCCTCCGCCTCCCAGTCAAATGCTGTCGCATCAGTTGTTGTAAGGGCGCTGCGCAGCCCAAGAGTGTAGACGGCCTCAACCAGCGGACCGGCATGGTAATCCCGCAACGGCGCAAAAACTTCATGAAACCGGTCGGAAATCAGCACAACCCCCGCGCCGGCAATCGCCAGATCGCGGCGTAAGGCCGCTTCAATGAAAATCAGTTCTTCAGGGAATGATATGTTTTCTTTGTCACGCAGCCGTTCAACCGCCATACCCGCGGCTTGAAACAACGCCGCTGCCGCTTGCGGGCGGGGCCTCGCGGAATAGTATGCAAAATCCTGATTACCGGCGCTGTGGCGGTAAACAAATATCTGCGGCATGAATACCAGAGAGAGATAGCGAGCTTCAAACCCGGCCTGAATGATGTCATTTGCCGCAACTTCGTAATGCCGCCCGTTGATGAAAACATGTCCCGCAGCGCTGACCCGCAGGCGCAGGTCAAAGCGTGATATCGGCGGCGGGGCGTAAAAATCCCATTCAGCATTCCGCCGGGCCGGCAGATAAGGATACCAGCCCCCATTCAAACACACAACAGCGCGATGCTTTCCGAAAGTGCCGAACCGCTCAGGAATCTTCACAGCATAACCGGTCGCAACCGTAATCTGCTCATCAGGTTGCAACCCGTCCGCTAAACAAGCCGCAAGCAGCACCCCTTGCGTCAAATCAGAAACACTTTCCGGTATAATGAATGAGCGCTTTTCGTTGATCAGAACATCATGAACCAGCATCTTCCCAAGACTGACACTTTCCGGAAAAATACGGTCATACAGTTCGTGCGTTATTTCCGGTCTGTACTCTGAATAGTGGTTGGGATAGGCGAACAGCGGCAGCGTATCAAGGCTGCCGGCAAACGGATTGCTTAAAACAAAAGTATTCGTGCCGGAAATACGCCCTGCCGCAACGTCCAGAGTCGCATCCAGTTTGTAATGGTCATATACCGGCTCTTCACTGCTGTATGCCGCAATAGCCAACAACAGCATAAACAGCACTCGGTAGACTTTAAACATAATCAAGTTTCTGAAAATATATTCCGCTAACCCGCAGCGGCTTTCCCCTTGCAACCAGTCCCGGTAAGCTACACAACATCAGAAAACCTTGGCGAGCATATTCACTCCCGAAACTCCGGAATGCTTGACGTTCTGTGTCGGCATGGTACTGTTGACTCCCACAGAATGATGATATCAGAACCAAAAACAAAACAGGCCGTTTTGAGGCCGCTATTACGCTGTATTGCCGGTGCCGTTGTTTTTTCAACACTGCACGCCGCCCCGCCGGACGGGACGATTCTCTCGGAAGCAGATGTTTGGCGGGTTTTCCGCGTATGGGAGACCCCGGTGCAGGGTACTGTGCATGAACATCAACCGGCCAACGGCCGGCATTCGCAAAGCGTCCGGCCTACACCGCATCCGCCCGTAGACTGGGCAGCCGTCGAGTTTGATGATTCCGCATGGCTGCGCCGCAACGGGCCGTTTCATGTCTGCCGTCGTGGAACGGAGGGTTTCGGTTATGGCGAGCCACGCACTCTTTCACGCATGCTGCTGCGCAGCCGCTTCGGGGTGGATAATCCCGCTGCCGCAGGGGATTTGGAACTGTCACTGGTCTTTCGCGGCGGTGCGGTCATTTATCTCAACGGCCAAGAAGTTACCCGTTTATATATGCCGGAAGGGGCGCTGTCGGACGAAACTCCCGCCCTTGACTATCCCGACGCAGTCTGGCGCACCGCCTCGGGTGGCGGAATCGGCCCGATCGACGAATGGGCTGACCCCGAACAGCATCTTGACCGGGTGCAGCAGCGTATCCGCAACCGGCGGAAGATAGTTGTGCCGGCCGCATTGCTGCGTTCCGGCGTGAATGTGCTGGCAATAGATTTACGCCGCTGCGTGCTGCCGGAAGATCTGCCGCGCTATGCCGGTGGACGGGACGGTTGGGGTACGGTGGGCTTCATCAATCTGACGCTTGTAACCGGGCACCCCGCGCATGTCAAGCATCCCGGCGAAACGTTACGGAATGTGCGGCTGTGGAATGCGGACCCGCTGGACCGGGTCGGGTTGGACGTAGCGGCCGGTGACCCGTTTGAAGATTTGCATCCGCTAAAGCTTGTGGCTCCGCGTGGCGGCCGCGCTTCCGGGCAGGTGGTTGTGTCGGTACCAGAAACCACCGTCGATTATTCTGCCGCCATTTCGCCTTTGCGCGGTCCGCAGGGGACCATTACTCCGCAGCAGGTTACCGTCAGATTTGCCTCGCGCCTGCATCCGCCGCTGCATAGCGCTCACCCGTTTTATGATGCACTGCTCCCGCGCCCCGTCACCGCGACCGCCACCCAGCCGGTATGGATTACCGTGGAGGTGCCGCCAGAAGCCGCCCCCGGACATTATGCCGGCACCCTTGCCGGCAGTGTTTTGAGACACAATTATACAGTACCGGTTGAACTTGAAGTGGCGGATTGGCAACTGCCGCCACCGCAGGAATGGCACGCCATGGCCGGATTCTGGCATTCTCCCTTTAATGTTGTCCATCAGTATGAAGTTGAACCTTGGTCACCGCGGCATCTTGAACTTTTACGGCCGCTGATGACAATGCTGGGCGCGGCGGGCAATCATGTTTTGTATATTAACGCGGTCCGCAACACCCTGCACAACCGTAATGACACAATACTGCTTTTTAGTCAGCAGCAGGACGGCTATGTGCCGGACTTCAGCGCAGTCGATAAATATCTTGCTGTTTATGCTGAAGCCGCCGCCGCGCCGCGCGGCGTAGTCCTGTATGCCTGGGAGCGCGGCATGGAACGCGGCCGCGGGCCGCTGCCGGTTAATCTGCGCAATGCCGACGGCAGCGTTGAACCCGGCGAGCTGCCGTTTTTCGGTGAACAAGGCAGCGAACAAACCTGGCGGATGGTCATCCAGGGACTGCGCGCACGGATGGACCAATTGGGCTGGGATGAAACAGAAATATGGATCGGCGTTGGACACGATGCCAGACCGCGCAAGGCCACCATCGACTTTTTCCGCGCAGTCGCCCCCGACAGCCGCTGGTCGATGTTTTCACACTGGCGCGGCGATCCGCCACTAATGAACGGTCGCCGGGTGTTGGCCAACGAGCTGGTCATTGCTCTTGGCGAAACGCCCTTTTATCAATCACGCAACTATGGACCTTTGACGGGCGGGTGGGATTATTCCGCCGGCGATGCGGTGATGCTGAGCTCCTTCCGCGGGGCGCTGGATGATACCGGACTGGCCGCCTATCGCGCATTGCCCGATGCGCTAGTGGCTGGTGAGGGCCGCAATCAGATTGCAGGATTTACGCGCATGGGGCTGGACTACTGGCCGATCTATCAGGGACTGGATGTTCACGGCGAACCGCAGTATGGTCAAATCTGGAACTGGAGCGGGTGGAATAACCTTTACCGCAATAATCCGCGCGCCATCGCATCCCCGGGACCGGACGGACCGGTAGCTACCGTCCGTTACGAAATGCTGCGCGAAGGACAGCAGGAAGCCGAAGCGCGGATTGCGATCGAGCGCGTGCTCAGCGATCCCCAACTCCGCGCTGAACTGCCGGAAGCGCTGGTAACCGCCGCCAACGAACTGCTCCAGGAACGTCTAACGTGGCGCTATGCCGAAAGCGGAGGCTCCTGGAACGATGATCCGTTATGGCAGAAAAGAGCGCTCCAGCTCTTCGAAATGGCCGGCCAAATCACCGCCGCCACCGCCGACTAACCTTGGCCCCTTGCCACCTTGGCCCCTTGCCACCTTGTAACCTTGTAACCTTGTAACCTTGTAACCTTGCCACCTTGTAACCTTGTAACCTTGCTAAATTTCCCTTTTCTTTCCCCGCGCAATATGCGATTATTCTAAATGAAGACTGACATCCTTCTTGGGGCAGCGGCCCGTATGACGGGGGCGACTGGTTTCGACGTAATGGATGTTAAGCAGTAGTGGCGTGTCGAGGATCCCGGTGGGCCTCGTTAATCATCCGGGGCAAAAAACATAAATGCCGACGAAGAGTTGGCCCTCGCGGCTTAATTGTTCCGCGACGTTCCGCCGCTGACGCCTGTTAGGCGGACCGGAGCGACGACAGCAGGCTGGCTGAAAATGTGCGTCACGGGCATTTTCGGTGAGACTTTTACCGCGACTGGCTGTCAGGGCGCCTGTTAATCGGTGTACCAGATAGTGAGAAAAAACGGTTAACTACACACGTAGAGGCTGCTGTGAACCCATTGCGGACGGGGGTTCGATTCCCCCCGCCTCCAGTCTTCGTCCGCAGCGTAGCGGAGGACGAAGACTGCCTCGGCATAGTTCCGGTACTCCGGGACGAAGCCGGGCCTTTTGATATTTATCCGCTGCGAACTACGCCTGGGCAAGCCTATGGACGGATATACATATGTATATGTCTTGCAAAGCAAAACAGATCCTCAAAAACATTATACGGGTATAACCGCGGATTTAGGTGAACGCTTACATAAACACAATAGTGGTAGCGTACCGCATACAGCAAAATACAAGCCTTGGGGAATCAGAACAGCAACGGCTTTTAGAGATCGTGAATTAGCGGCAAAGTTTGAAAAATATTTAAAAACCCATTCCGGACGTGTCTTCGCTTCGCGCCATTTTTGAAGACTGCCTCGGCATAGTTCCGGTACTCCGGGACGAAGCCGGGCATTGACCATGTGGACCGTTTTGACTCCACAGTCGTTTGAGCAGGATGGTCTATCAGGTCAGAAATGTCAATCAGGTCATATTTGCGCTCAATCCTCCCAGCTAAACCGCACTTGCTCCAGAATCTTTGCAATTGCGGCGGGACCGTCGTAATCGAAAAGCAGGACGTGGTTGGAGCGCGGCCAGATGGTGATGTTTTCATCGGGCAGTTGCAGGTGTTCGGTCGCAATTCTAATTATGACTCCAGACCCCCGTGACCTTGTGTCACGGGTGAACCAGATTGGCGGAAAAGTACGCTTTTCCCGCCAATCTTCCGCTCCTGCCGCACCAGTCTTCGCACAAGTGCTACGCCGCGGCACGCAAGGCGGCAGGGGCGGAAGCCATAATGAGAATTGCCGCCCTCCGGCTTGACAGGCTGTATATTCATCTGTTGTAATCAGATTGATGTACCGTAGAGTTAAAACAAAGGCGTTTGGCGGCTTGTTCTTGCGCTGCATTTGCGTCTGCAGCATTGCGATATTGCCGGTAGTTTCTAAACCGGCCGCCGCCCAGATCACTCGCGGCAGCGACTGGATAGTCGCCTATAACCTGCCGTCACGTTCTTCTTCGTCTCCCGCGCAAGGCGAAAAAGCCATTCGCGATTCCCTGCTGCAAAAAATCGGCCGTCTGGAAAAAGGCCACTCAGCCGGCCTCGCAACCTACACATTATCCGGCGACTCCGATTCAATGGGTGCCGCCGGACCGCTACTGGTCGCGGTCTCGCAGGCGCTCGACCGCGGCGCAGCGGTTTTGTTCGTGGTGGATAGTAACGTCGGCCGTATTACCCGTTTCGGCCCGGCCGACCTTTCGCTTAACCGTCTGTCACGCCGCGGCACCAATCCCATGGCCGTTTCAATCGCCCCCGACGATGTGCTCATGCATCACAAAATCGGCATCTTTGATTTCGGCCGCAACGCTAAATGGGTCTTCACATCATCATGGAACTTTACCGGCGGCGCCAGTATCTTCCAGTGGAATATCGGGGTGTTTTTGCGCAATGACACACTGCATGCCGCCTACGCCGCCGAAATGGAGGAATTCCGCGCCGGCCGTTTCGGTAGTGCCAAAAACCGGCGGCATGACGGAACCCGTTTCAGACTGGAAGGCGCGTGGGGCGACTGCTGGGTGCGCTTTTCGCCGTTTCACGGCAGCGGCGGCGGATCAAGGGATGCCGAAACCGATATCATTCGCATGATCAATAACGCGCGGGATGATATTTACTTTGCGCTGAACAAAATCAACCGTCCGGGAATTCAACTGGCGCTGGTGAATGCGGTGAACCGCGGCGTGCGGGTTACCGGGGTGATTCCCGAAAGCGATCTGGTTGAAGGCCGCTTTGCGGTTTCCGCCCCAATTAAAGCCCATTTGAGTAATCCGGCTAATTTCCGCGGACAGCGTAACGTTGTTTTTCTGAAAGCGCGTGCCCAGTCCGGTGATGACGAAGCCGACTCCGGTCAACGCGACCTCGTGCATACCAAATATATGATAATCGATCCCGACGGACGCAATCCGGTGGTTATTCACGGTTCCGCCAACTGGACCGCGGCCGGTCTTTCATCACCAACCGGCAACGATGAAAATACATTATTCCTGCTGCACCGTGATATCGCCGCCACCTTTCTTGAACATTTCCACCGCATGACCATCCCCCTGGACGAATAACCGCTTTCCTGTCTGTGCATCCCAGTACCACAGGCAGAATGCCTTTGGTACATTAAAGAGATTCGAGTGTAAGAGTACGTGTAAGAGTACGGTCCAGATGCGTTCCCGTCTCTTACTCTTACACCTGCTCTTACACGCCTATCTCTCCAAACACTTCGTCTCCACACTCCCATCTTTTCCGCTTTCTGCTTTCCACGTTCCACGTGGCACTCCCCAGTCTGCCGTCTGCCGTCTGCAGTCTGCTCCCCGACAAAGCTCGCGACAAAGCTCGCGACAAAGTTTTTTACTCCCACCCTCACACACCCACACACTCACACACTCCGCCCGTCTTCCCCCTCCGGGTCTGCAGTCTGCGGTCTGCAGTCTTCAGTCTTCTGTCTTCAGTCTGCTCCCCGACAAAGCTCGCGACAAAGCTCGCGACAAAGTTTTTTACTCCCACCCTCACATACTCACACACTCACACACTCCCCTCCCCGGTCTTCAGTCTGCCGTCTTCAGTCTTCCGTCTGCGGCTTTCCGCTTTTTCACGCAAAGCTTGCTCCGCAGAAACATTTATGCTTTTATTAGCCAACATTTCAATATTGGGAGAAACGGCATGTCGCGCGTACACGAAGCGCTCAATACAGGCAGGTCCGAAGACGATTGGCGTATTATTACTCCGGATGATGCCACAATCGGTCCGCTCAGCACTGTCCAGCTTATGGCTATGGCTGCCGACGGCCGGCTTGTGCCCGGCTGCCGCGTATCCTCCGGCGGTCAGGCATGGCAGCGGGTTGAAGAGATTCCGGAACTGCGTCTTGAATGGGTGGCATGTCACCAGGATGCCCCCTCCTATGGCCCCTTTCACGTTCTAGCAGTCCCGCATCTGGTCCGGCAAGGCGTTCTAAATGCCGAAACTGTCCTGCAACATGTCAAAACCGGAAAAACCATCCGCGTTGACGAATTGTTGAAAAATCCCGCCGGCAGCAGCCCGGCCGGTATCGGTTCCGGCACCTCTCCCGATCAGCAGCAATGGCTGCGGCGCGAAGCCGAACTCGAACAGCAGTTGGACGAACTGATCCGCCAGCGTGACGAGTTGCAGCGGCTTGTGGATGAATCATCCCTCGAAACCGAGGCCGACGCGGCGGCCGCCGCTGAACGGATTAAAGCGCTGAATCACGAAAACGAACAGTGGCGTGAACGATTGAACGAACAACACGCAACCGTCAAAACCCTGGAACAGCGTCTGGTTGAAACTGAAGACCGGCGTCTGGCGCGGGAAAAACAGGCGCTGTTAACGGAACGCAAGCTGAACAGCGAATTGCAGACCCTGCGCGAGCTGCTGGAAAATACGCGCCGCAAACAGGATCAGACTGCCCGCGATGCCGAAACCCGCCTGCTTGAATCGGAAAAAAAGATCAAGCAGCTTGAAAATCTGATCGAGGAGCAGCGGCAGGAAAGCGAACTGCGTGCACATGCGTTAGAACAGGATGTTGCCGGACGCGTCAATGAAAACAGTTTGCTGAGTGAGGAACTCGCCAGCCTGCGCAGTGAAAATGAAGAATTGCGCAGGCAGAATCTTGAGATAGAGACGGGTATTCAGGAGCGGCTGCAAGCCGGGGAACGTGAGCTTGAATCTTTGCGCGCCGCTGCGGAAGACGCCGGCCGTGAAGAATGGGAAAAGGAAAAAAGCGCATTACTGGCGGAGATTGCCGCTCTTCAGGCCGGATTGCGCGAGGACGAAGCGCAGCATACCGGGGAAGTGGCAAGCTTGCGCGAAGCACAGAAAAGTCTGCAGGCCGAAGTTGAAGAATTGCGTGTGCAGGCCGCTAAAGCAGAAAACGCGGAGGCGCTGAATAAAGAGGTGACGGAACTGCACGAGGCCAATCGCGCATTGCAGGCGCAGATTGAGTCAGCGGAGCAGAAGTATTCGTCAGTAGCACAGCAGGCTGATGTGCGTCTAAAGGAAACGGTTGCGGAACGTGACCGGCTGCAAGCTGAAGTAACCCGTTTGCAAGCGGATTTTGATAATCTGAAGCGCGCTGATACACAAGAGCAGCGCGAGGCTGAAAATTATAAAGCACAGCTTGAAGCTGCCCGCGAACAGCAGGCCGAAATAGCCGTGGAACTTTCCAGGGCGCGCGAGCAGGCCGCGCACGTTGCCTCCGCCGCCAGTGAGCAGCACGAAAAAGAAATACGTTCGCTGCGCGGTGAACTGGCCCGGCAACGCAGCCGTAATAAGGAACTGGAAACCGCGCTGGAATCCGGCCGCCGGCAGACCGCCGAAATCTCCGCTCAGTTGGCTTCCGAGAAAAATGCGCACACCGTGGATAATCAATCCGCGGCGGAACGCACCGCGGCACTGCAGCAGGAGTTGGCCGGAATGCGTGAGCAGCGCGATAATGCACAGCGCGAGATTACCCGTATACAGGAAATCCGCGAAGCGCTCGACGGTGAACTTGAAAAAACCCGTAACGAACTTGATCGTTTGCGGGAAACAACCGATCGGCTTGAAGGTGAGCTGCGTAATGCACAGATCGAAAATAAACGTATCCGCCGCGAGCATGAAACCGCGCTCCCCGGAGCAATGGAGCTGAAAACTTCTTCGCAGGGGGAGCATGCGGAGCCGTCAGTTATCAGGCTGGTAGGTCTTATGGCGGCGGCAACCCTGGCGGTTATTGTGCTGCTGTGGGTAAACACCCCGGTCGGATATGACCTCCGTACCGGACGGAAGACCATGCCGGACGCCGGATTTCATCAACTGCCGCAACCGCCGGACGAACCGTTGCGCGCACCCGAATATATTGTCAGCCCGCCGCAGCCCGAAACCGCGGTTGCCGTTAAGCCGCCCGCCGTTCCGGAAATCACACTGCCCGGTGCCGCAACCGCGGCATTTGAGGATATGCTGCGCATTTCATTCAATGCACCCTTGCTGGGCGAAGGGCTTGATCCGGCCCCGGCGATGCTTAGACGCCTTTTTGAGCTCTCCGAAGCCGTCGGCCCATGGCTCGATTCTCACCGCCTCTATGTGATCGCCCGCAGTCAGTCGCAAGATGTGGACTCTGCCGCGCGCGCTATGGACCGGCAACGTGCACAACATCTGGCCGGAATCCTGACAACCAATTTCTCCCTGCCGGCGGGCAGAATCGCTGCCGGCGCCGCCGGTGATTTTGCAGCGCCGCAGGATACCGCGGCGCATCCCGCCGGAATTGAATTCTGGTTGATTCCCGTGCGCTGAAGAAAGGAAAGACGATGCAGGTAAAAGTATTGAAGTTGAAAAAAAATGCCATTCTGCCGCGCTATGCGCATCCCGGTGACGCCGGGGCGGACGTCTTTGCCGCAGGCCATGTTGTTATTGAACCCGGAGCCACCGCGCTTGTTCCAACCGGCATTGCCATCGAACTGCCGCATGGTTATGAAGCGCAGGTGCGTCCGCGCAGCGGCCTGGCCCTGAAACACTCCGTCTCGGTATTGAATACCCCCGGAACCATCGATGCCGGCTACCGCGGTGAGGTCGGGGTGATTATGATCAACCACGGCCGCGAGCCCTTCGAGATTAATCCCGGCGACCGTATCGCCCAGATGGTCATCAAGCCCGTGCTTGAAATTGAAATGGTCGAAGCCGAAACATTATCCGATACCAGCCGCGGTGCCGGCGGTTTCGGCTCCACCGGCCGCCAGTGACTCTTTAATAGTAAAACGTGGAACGTTTGAGAAGAGTTGTTCTTACGTTTCACTTTCCGCACTCCACAGGTCTGCGGTCTGCAGTCTGCGGTCTGCAGTCTGTAGTCTCAAGCCTCCCCCTCCCGCACTCTAACCTTGCAAGCCGTGTTGGCTATGCAGTAACATGAACGTTTTATGACATACCAAAGGAAAGGTTCTGTTTAATGAAGACTCTGGCACTGCGCCTTTACGGTAAGAATGATCTGCGGCTTGAATACTTTGACCTGCCGGAGATTTCTGATGACGAAATTCTGGCTGATATTGTTTCCGATAGCATCTGCATGTCGTCGCACAAGGCGATGCAACAGGGCGCGGATCACAAGCGCGTCCCGGATAATGTTGCCGAGAACCCGATAATTATCGGTCATGAATTCTGCGGAACCCTGCTCAAGGTCGGCAGCCGCTGGAAAGATCAGTTCAAAGAGGGGCAGCGCTACAGCGTGCAACCGGCACTCAGCATTCCCGGCCGCGAACTCGAGGCCCCCGGATACTCGTTTTCCAACATTGGCGGAAGCGCCAGCCACATTATCATCCCGCGCGAAGTAATGGAGCAGAACTGCCTGCTGCCCTATGACGGCGAAGCCTTTTTCGGCGCTTCGCTTTCCGAACCGGTGTCATGCATTATCGGCGGCTACAATACCAGTTTCCACTTCCGGCAGGGGGAATATGTGCATCACAGCGGCATTGTCGGCGGCGGGGCGACCGCCATTCTGGCCGGAGCCGGACCGATGGGGCTGGGTGCCATTGATTATGCCCTGCATGGACCACGTAAACCCGGTCTGCTGGTGGTAACCGATATTGATGATGCCCGCCTGGCGCGTGCTGCTTCAATCTTTTCCCCCGAACATGCCGTAACCCAGGGTGTGCGGCTGGAATATATCAACACCTCCGGCGCAAATGCGGTTGAAACCCTGATGCAGGCTACCGGCGGCAAAGGCTACGACGACGTCTTCGTATACGCCCCAGTCCCGGGGTTGATCGAACAGGGCTCCGCAATCCTTGGATTCAACGGTTGCCTCAATTTCTTTGCCGGTCCCTCCAAGGCCGATTTCAAGGCCTCAATCAATTTCTATGATGTACACTATAGCGGACATCACGTGGTTGGTTCCTCCGGCGGCAATACCGACGATA
>PXDI01000119.1 GCA_003565095.1 PVC group bacterium
CTGAATGCTATGAAGGCGAGATACGGGAGCTAGATGCCGGTATGAAACAGATTGAGCAAGACGCTGCCGCTGCCGAAAACTGAGGTGCCTGCTTTGTGTAAGCTGTCTCAATTAATTATTGCTTTGTTGCTGTTCTGTATGCTTTGCGTTCCTTTTGCGCAAAGCGATGAAACAGAAGAAGGCGGTCGGCGTACGCTTGTTTTCGGTGTCAGGCATGATGATCTCCCCCTGCAGGGCGTGCAAAACGGCTGGCCGAGCGGGTTTGATGTTGAATTAGGCCGGCTGCTGGCAGAGAAGGTCGGCATGCACATCGTTTTCAGGGTGGATACCAGGCCGCGGTTATGGCAGGACTTGCGCAGCGGCGGAGTTGATATTATTGCCGATGTGCTTTCTTCAGTTGGTGCCGGGGATGAGTTTATCACGCTTGGCACCGTCTGCCGGTTGGGCTACGCGCTCTATGTTCCGGCGGATTCAACCATTAGCGGGCTGGGGGATATTGCCGGCTGTGAGTTGATTGTTGTTGATCCATATCCTCTTAAAGTGCTTGAGAAAAGAATGATCTCACCCGGCCGCGTGATCAGTGTCACTGATGTCAATGACGCGCTGAAGCTGCTGGTGCGCAGTCGTTATGATGCAGCTCTGCTTTCGCGGGCGACCGCCGAGTCTGCCATGCTGGATATGAATATTGAAGGCGTCAGGCGTCTTGGCGAGATTATCTGGGAGGAGGATTACGGGTATTTGCTCTCGCCACTGCGCGGGGACATTGCCGGGCAACTGACTGAAGCGTTGGAGGATTTACGCCGTCATGGACGGCTCGACAAGCTCGCCGAGCGCTGGTTGCTGGGGTCTCAGCGGCAGGCGTTCTGGCGCACGGTAAAATGGCTGCTGGCCGGCATCGGTGTTCTGGCGGCACTTTTACTGCTCAGTCTGTTCTGGTCCGGCATTTTGCGCGGTCAGGTGCTTGAGCGCAGCCGCGCGCTGAAAGCGCAGTTGCGTGAGCGTAAGGCGGTTGAAAACGCCTTGCGGGACAGTCAGCGGCGGCTTACTACGCTGTTTGACGGTATTGATGACGGTCTGCTGGTACATGATGAGGACGGTAATATTCTCGATTGTAATGATGTCTTGTGCCGCCGTCTGGGCTACAGCCGTGAAGAGCTGCTGCGGATGAAGACCACTGACATTGATGCCGCGGATTTTGCCGGTGGCTTTAAAAACAGACTTGAGTTGCAGTTCAAGCAGCATCGTTACCGCTGTGAAGGAGCGCACCGCACGAGTGACGGCCGGGTCATTCCGGTGGATATTATGACCAGTCTGATTGAGTACAACGGTCGTCCGGCGGTATTGGCGGCCGTGCGCGACATTTCTGAAAAAGTTCAGCGTGAAAACGAGCATCAGAATCTTTTGAATCAGATGCAGCATACCCAGAAGCTGGAAAGTATGGGCGTGCTGGCCGGCGGAATCGCCCATGATTTCAATAATCTGCTGATGGGCATGCTCGGCAATGCCGATCTGGCGCTGGACCAGTTACCCAGCGCGTCTCCGGCAATTAAAGAACTGAAAGAGATACAGGTGGGCATTCGGCGTGCGGCGGATCTTTGCCGCCAGATGCTGGCGTATTCCGGCAAGGGCCGCTTTGTTATTGAAGCCGTTGATTTAAACCGGATGGTCGAGGAAATGGCCAATCTGCTGGTGGTTTCTGTTTCAAAACGTGCGGAACTGCGCTATAATTTCTCGGCGCAAATGCCGCCGATCGAAGCTGACAGCACCCAGTTGCGGCAGGTTATCATGAATCTGATTACCAATGCCTCCGATGCAATGGATGGACATGACGGGATTATTACAATAACTACCGGCACCCGTGATTGCAGCCGGACGTTTCTTAAGAATACTTATGTTGATGATCACCTGCCGGAAGGAAAGTATGCCTTCGTTCAGGTAGCGGACAACGGTTACGGGATGAGTAAAGAGACACTTGAGAAGCTGTTTGATCCTTTCTACACAACCAAGGCTACCGGTCGCGGTCTGGGGCTGGCGGCGGTTCTGGGGATAATCCGCGGACACAAGGGCGCGGTTAAGGTGCAGAGCGAGGAAGGCCGCGGAACTACTTTCTCGATATTCTTCCCGGTAGCCGAGAATGCCGTGCTCCCCGAACAGGAAGACCATTTTGACTGGAAGAGCTGGCGTGGCAGCGGTTGCGTGTTGCTGGTGGACGATGAGGAAACCGTGCGCAACGTGGGCCGGCGGATGCTGGAACGGGTTGGGTTCAAGGTCTTGCTGGCGGCGGACGGGCTCGAAGCCATGGAGATCTTTAAAAAGCGCAAGCGTAATCTGGCGTGTGTGATTCTGGATATGTCGATGCCGCATATGGATGGTGAGGAGGCGTTTCTGGCCATTCGCCAGATCGTTGCCGATATGCCGGTGATCCTTTCCAGCGGATACAACCGTCAATCAGTGGTTTCAGACTTTACCGATTCCGGACCTACCGGGTTTTTGCAGAAACCTTATCAGGTTGAGCAAATGGTACGTGAGTTGAGGCTGCTGCTGTCATGAGCGGCCGCCACCGCACAACCGATCAGTCCAGGCGCGTGCTGCTGCTTTCATCACAACCGTGGTTTGAATGGCGCGGTTCACCGATCCGGGTGGGATTCAATCTTGAGGCTCTGACCGCGGCGGGGTTCACTGTCGATTTTGTGACGCTGCCGGTTGGCACCGCACGTGAAATCCCGGGCGTCAATGTTATCAGGACAGCTAACCCGCTGCGTATTAGCAAAGTTCCCATCGGGCCTTCCTTATCAAAACTGTTTTTCGATTTTCTGATTATGCTGCGCGCTTTCAGTCTGCTGCGCCGCAGGTGCTACTGCATGATTCACGGCATAGAAGATGCGGGGCTGGTTGCCTGGGTTGCCGCTCGCAGTTCCGCTGTGCCGTTTGTCTATGAGAAGCACTCTGATCCGGGATCATACCGCAAAGGCGGTTTGCGCAATCTGGTGATGTGGTGTTATGCCGCGCTTGAGCGGCGCGTTACACGCGCGGCGGCGGCGGTTATTGCCACCGGTCCCGGTCTTGAAAAGCAGGCGCGGGCGTCCGGCGCGCGCCGGGTCTGCTGTATCCCGGATATTCCCTCGTCGCTCGTGACTGCCACCCCGGATGGTACCCGCAAAGCGCGTGAAAGCATGCTGGGAGCCGCCGGCGGAAAACTGGCACTGTATGTCGGCAGCTTTGCGGTTTATCAGGGGGTGGATTTGCTGTTTGAAAGTATTCCGCAAGTTGTCAAAGAATATCCTGAAGCGCGTTTTGCGGTAATCGGTGGAAGTCCCGCGGAAATTGCCGCGCGGCGGGCGCAGCTTGAACGGGCACAGGTCGCAGACGCGGTTATTTTTCCGGGTTTTGTTGCGCCGGATGAACTGCCGGATTATCTGGCGGCGGCGGATGTTCTGCTTTCCCCGCGGCTAAGCGGGGTGAACACGCCCTTGAAACTGCTGGATTATCTCAAGGCCGGGGGCGTGGTCGTGGCTACCGATACTCCGGCAAACCGCCTGATTCTTAATGCCGATAACGCCGTTATTACCGCAGTGGCCCCGGATGCATTTGCGGAAGGTGTTTTGACGGCCATGCGCGATGACGCGCTGCGCCGCCGGCTGAGCGGTGCCGGTGCAAAACTGATCAGTGAAGTGCATAATTTTGCCGAATTCAGCCGCCGGTTAAGCGCGTGTTATTCCGCGGCGGGCAGGTCTGAAGCAATCAGAGACTGAAGCGGGTTGGGAGTGTTACCACGCCTGGTGCATCGTCAGTGTTCTTGACCCGGAAGGGGTACCAGTCTTCTATGCGGTGGTACTGGATCTTATGGTCAGACGAATGGCATGAAATGCTTAAGAAATAATTCCCTTCGCGCAGTACCAGCGGATCAATGGTTATCTTAACCTGTCCGCTGCCGTTGATCGAATGTATCTCAAAGCCTGCCAACTGCGTGTTGGTGCCGTACAGGTACATCCCATTGGCGGTTTTGATGCTGTAACCGAACACCGGATTGCTGATCGGTTCTGATGCAGTGTAATTCACCGCAATGTTCAACCGGCCGCCGCTATTGAAAATCGATTCCTCATTGCCGTCATTATCCAGCAGCTTTACTCCGGTGATTTCCACCGTCCGGGTGCCGAACTCCTGGGCAAAAATGCCGCCACCCTCGCCGGAATAGTTGCGAATCATGTTGAGGGTAACCGACGCCGGGTCCCCGCGGTCAACAATCTGGCCGTGATGCACCAGAAATACCTCGTCACAGAATTCCTCAACGGTTTGCAACGCATGTGAAACAAACATCAGAGTCTTGCCGCGCCGTTGAAACTGCCGTATCCGGTCGAGGCATTTGAGCTGAAATGCAATGTCTCCCACCGCCAGCACTTCATCAATCAGCAGTATGTCAGGATCAAGCTCTGTTGAAACCGCGAAACCCAGCCGTACATACATTCCGCTCGAATAATTCTTTACCGGTTGGTCGATAAATTCGTGCAGGCCGCTGAAATCGAGAATAGCATCAAAACGTTTTCTGATATCTTCGCGCGGAATACCCAGCAGTGCGGCATTCAGGTAAACATTTTCCCGCCCGGTCAGATCGGGATGAAACCCTGCGCCAAGTTCCAGCAGTGATGAAATGCGCCCGTGGGCTTTGATCCAGCCTTCGGTGGGGGTAATTGTGCCTGCCGCAAGCCCCAAAGTGCTGCTTTTGCCGGCACCGTTGGGGCCGATAACCCCGACAGTGCAGCCCTGCGGAATGCTGAAACTGGCGTTGCGGATGGCCCAGAATGTTTTTGCTTTGCGGCGGGTGACGGTGTTGCGGATTGTGCCGAAAAGCGTTTGCGCACCTAAGCCGCGCATACGGTAGCACTTGCCCAGATTCTCTGCTTCGATGGCGATTTGTGTCATACGTAATCCGCAAAATTAGACTGCAGGCGGCGGAAAAGCAGCCAAGCCAGTGGGGTTAACAAAATTCCGATCATTAATCCGGCCCACACAAATGGGGATTCCGGCCATATGCTTCCCGGCAGAAATGCCCGGCGATAGGCCGTCAGGATTCCGGCCAGCGGGTTCAGCAGGTAGGCATCCATGATCCAGGGGTGCATGCCGCCGGCCATTTTTTCGACAAAACCCAGGTCATACATGGCCGGACTCATGAAAAACAGTGCGCTGAGTCCCACGCCGACCAGATGCTGGGTGTCGCGAAAATAGACATTCAGCGCGCCAAGCAGCATCGCCAACCCCAGATTCAGCCAGGCATGAACGACAAGGACCACCGGCAGCAGCAGAATGTGAGCTCCGAAAAAGACGCCCTGCCGCCAGAGCAGAAAGCCCACCAGGCAGAACTGGATGACCAGGCTGATCAGATAATCAATAGCGGCCCCGGCGGTGACGGCAACCGGCAGGATCACCCGAGGAAAGGCCACTTTCTTGACAATGTTGCCGTTGCCTGAAATGCACACCAGTCCCTGCTGCACTGAGTTGACGGTGAAATGCCAGGCAAAAACGCCTACTAAAATGGATTCAGTATTGGCTGCGCGTCCGCTGATCAGGCGGAAGAAGAATGAGTAGATTGCCGCCATAAACAGGGGGGTAAGCAGACTCCACAACAGTCCGAGTGACGAGCCCTTATAGCGCGATTTCATCTCGCGGGCCACCAGCGCGCCGATAAGTTCTTTTCCTGCAGCAATTCCGATCATTCCTTATAAATACTTGATATCAGCGGTGACTTGCAATATTTATATGACGATGTCTACTAAAAGCAAACAACCTGAGGCGGTCATGGTGGCCGATACCCATCTGCATGCCTATGCCTGTTTTGATATGACGGTCTGGTTCAATTCCCTGACAGCCAACCTTGTAAAGCACTCTAGCGGGCTGCTGGCCGGAATGCTTGTACGCGGTGCGGCCGGAGACCGTTCTTGCGATGAGCTGGCCGCAGCCGTGGGAGACGCCGCAACTGCGGCCGGCTTCCATTTAAAACCTGTTGAAACAGCCGGGATGCTTGAATTTGACGGCGCGGCGCGCGGCAAGCTGTTTTTATGTGCCGGATACCAGGTGGTCTCCAGCGAGCGGGTGGAGGTGCTTTCGCTTTGTGACGGCGTTTCGGCACCGTTTAAGAGTGCGCGGGCACAGGACATTATCCGTGAATCGATTCAGCGTGGCGGGGTGCCGGTTTTGAGCTGGGCGCCGGGGAAATGGTGGGGCGCGCGCGGGCGGCTGGTAGAAAAGCTGCTGGAGGAATTCCAACCCGGCGAGCTATGTCTGGGGGACAGCGCGCTGCGGCCCTTATGGCTTTGGCCTGAACCTTTTATTATGCGCCGAGCCCGGCGGGCCGGGTTCCGCGTGTTGGCCGGTTCTGATCCGTTGCCGCAGACCGGTGCCGAGCGGGATTGCGGCAGCTATTTCTCAAAGCTGGTTGTTCCGGCGGATGGTAATGTTTCGCTTGAAATGATTAAAGATGCCCTGCGTTCCGGTCAGTCCTTAGGCGACGGCGGCCGTCGCTTTCCGCCTTGGAAATCATTTATGCGTCTGCTGCGTCACCACATCCCTCCGCCGCGCGCCAGGCATTTCCCTGCGGAATGATCAAGCCGTCTTTGTGCAGTTCTGTCAGAAGTTTTTCCAGTGCGGTTGGCTTTACGCCAAAGCACCTTGCCAGATTTTCAACCCCCGCCGGATGTCGCCGTAATAATGCCAGGACTGATTCTCTGGAAACAGAGGCAGCCTCTCTAGGGGTTTCATGCGGATCATGCGGCACTTCCGCCCGCGGAGTGAACAACTTTGCTGACTCAACTAGCTGCTCATCGGCTGCCGCCGTTACCCAGTCAGCTTCCGGCGGACGTATCGCAGTGTTCAAGTGGATGCGGTCCGGCCTGATCGTCTGTGTGATGGCGGCAATCTTCTGCATCTGTCCGGCGGCGTCGTTCACGCCGGGAACAACAAAAACCTCCACCCATAGCTGACCGTCATACATCTGCCGGAAGTCCTGGTATCCGGTGATGATTGTAGCCAGGTCAAGCCCGCGGGCGGGACGGTTGATTTTTTCAAAAGACGGTTGATCCCATGCACTTAAGCTCACTTTGACCACATCAGCAGCGGTTGCTGCCTGACGTACTTCAGGCAACGAAAAGAGCGTTCCGTTACTTAACAGGGCTGTCGGGATTGACGACAGGCTACGGATTTTCTGCAGCACTTCACCGAATCCGCTGTGCAGGGTTGGTTCACCTGATCCGGCCAGTGAAATGAAGTCCGCCCGCCCGTCCTGTTGCAGCCAGCTTTCCAGCTCACCAAGCACTTCTTGCAGCGGTACATATTCGCTGCGAGTGGTTACCGGCTGATGTGTCGGGCCAAGCTGGCAGAAGATGCAGTTTTCGCTGCACACTTTCATCGGCACCAGATCTATTCCCAATGATCTGCCGAAACGGCGTGAGGCAACCGGCCCGAAAAGATGTAGATATTCTTTCATTAGAGTCTCGACTTGACGATCGTTCCGCCGCCGAGAACCTGTTCTCCGCGATAAAATACAGCCGTCTGCCCCGGGGTAATCGACATTTGCGCTTCATCAAAAATAACCGCTGCGCGGCCGTCATCACTAAGATCAATGCCGGCGGGCGCGGGAGTGTGCTGCTGGCGGATCTTTACATCGGCCTTGAACTGCCGCCCGGGCGCCTCGCCGGCAATCCATTTCACGTTACCGACATTCATTGAATCCGCGTAGAGTTCTTCACGTGTGCCGACAATCACCGTATTCGCCTGCCGGTCGATTGCTGTTACAAAAAGCGGTTGGCCGGCTCCGCCGATCCCCAGGCCCTTGCGCTGGCCGATGGTGTAGTAGGGAATGCCGCGGTGCTGCCCGAGAACACGGCCGGTGCCGTCAACTATCTTCCCCGGCTGCGGAGGCTTTTCCGCAAATAATACCGAATAATCGTCGCTTTCTATGAAATCCTGGCTCTCGGGTTTTTCCAGCAGTTCCGGTAATCCGAGTTCGGCGGCCAACTGCCGGACCTGCTGCTTATGCATTGTGCCTAAAGGGAAGATTAAGCGCGCCAACTGCTGCTGGCTCAATTGTGAAAGAAAATATGATTGATCCTTTTCAGGATCGACCCCGCGCAGTAACCTGACCGCTTCATCCGGTGAATCCCTTTCAACACGGACGTAATGACCCGTGGCAAAGAAATCAAAATCAATTCCGCGGCTGAGTGCTTTGTCCAGCATTGCGCCGAATTTCATGGTACGGTTGCATACCACACATGGATTGGGTGTGCGGCCGGCAAGATATTCCGCACGGAAATAATCCAGCACGGTATCGTTGTATTCACGTGCCAGCGGAATGACATGATGCGGGATGCCGAGCTTGGCGGCTATGGCCGCGGCTGCGGCGATATCGCGGCTTTCACCGGGCCCGAAGCAGCCTGAGCGTCCTTCGTCCGGCATGACGACACTGCCGTCGTAGATCTGCATTGTCAGACCGATTAACTCAAAGCCTTTGCGCATCATCAGGGCTGCCGCCACGGATGAATCAACTCCGCCGCTCATGCCGACAGCTACGCGCCGGGGTTGGGTCGAATCACTGTTCATTTCACCACCTGCTCGCACACATAGCGCTCAATCAACGGACACACCGATAATCTCCAGCAGGCGCTGCAGTTCGTCGTTGGAATGAAAATCAACTTCAAGCCGCCCTCTGCTCTTTTTTCCGTTGGCATAGGTTTTTGAAGGGAATATCCGTACGGAAGTTCCAAAATGCGCATGCAACCGGTCGCTCAGGGTGGCAATATGCGCGGCCGGCAGATCGCTTTGTGATGCCCGTGCCTTGCGCGGAGCGGCTTTCCGGCGCTGGATAATATTTTCGAGCTGGCGCACTGATAGCGCCTCTTTTATCACTCTTCTGGCCAGGTCCTCCTGCTCCGCGGCAATCTCGATGCCCAGCAGCAGCTTGGCGTGACCGGCGGCGATGCTGCCTTCGGCCAGCCAGTTGCGGATCCTTTCGGGCAGGGTCAAAAGCCGCAAGGCGTTGGCCACTGTTGCGCGTGCGCGGCCAACCTGTCTGGCAATCTCCTCCTGGGTCAATCCGAAGCGGTCCATCAGAACCCGGTAACCATGTGCCTCTTCCAGCGCATCAAGATTTTCGCGCTGGAGATTCTCGATCAACGCCAGTTCCGCGGCCTGATTGTCCCCGGCTTCCATGATGATTACCGGCACTTTGGTAAGTCCGGCAATGCCCGCCGCCCGTAAACGCCGCTCTCCGGCCAGCAGTTCGTAGCCATCAGATTTACCGCGTACCAGCAGCGGCTGCAGAATTCCGTGTACGCGTATTGAGTCGGCCAGTTCCGCCAGAGCTTTCTCATCGAAACGTGAACGCGGCTGCCACTCGTTGGCCTTGATGCGCTCAACCTCAATCTGCCGGACCACCGCGGCCGTCGGATCAAC